>JBAZPK010000050.1:0-14356 GCA_041648235.1 Thermoleophilia bacterium | reverse complement strand
CGCGTGTTCAGACCTGGGGCATCTCACCTTCGCTGCGCTGCTCCTCGGCATGAGCCGAGTCTTGCAGCTGCCTCGGATGGATTAGCCCAACGGTATGCGAGGGCTGACCCGTGCTAGCATCGGCGGCGTGAGATACCGTGGTGCAGTCATCAGGCCCCCGAGCGAAGCCTCCAGCCTCATCGTCCAGGTCACCTACGGCTGCTCCAACGGCACCTGCGATTTCTGCGGCACCTACCTGGACAAGCCGTTCGGGGTGCGGCCCTTCGAGGAGGTCGTCGACGAGATCATCGGCCTGCCGTCGAGCGACCGCCGGCGCGTGCGACGCGCGTTCCTCGCCGACGGCGACGCCCTGGCGCTCAGCCCCGGCAAGCTGCAGGCTCTCCTCGACCTTCTGCACCGGGCGCTGCCCAACCTCGAGCGCGTGAGCAGCTATGCGAACGCCGGGAACCTCCTGGCCAAGAGCGTCGAGGAGCTGACGGCGCTGCGCGCCGACGGCCTCGAGCTGCTGTACCTTGGCCTCGAGTCGGGCGACGACCAGACCTTGGCTGAGATCCACAAGGGCGTGACGGTGGCCGAGCAGGTCGAGGGCTGCCGGCGGGCTTCGGAGGCCGGCATCCAGCTCTCAGTGACGGCCATCCTCGGGCTCGCCGGACGCGAGCGCTCGCTCGTCCACGGGGCGGCCACCGGGGAGGCGCTGTCGACCATCGACCCGCACTACATCGGTATCCTCACGCTCATGCTCACCCCCGGCTCAGCGATGGAACGCAAGGTGGCCAGCGGAGAGGTCGTGCTCCCCGATTCGTTGGGCATGCTCCGCGAGCTTCGCGAGATCGTTGCCCACCTCGAGGTCGCTGATTGCCTCTTCCGCAGCAACCACGCCTCCAACTACCTGCCGGTCGGCGGCCGCCTGCCCGAGGACAAGGCGCAGATGCTGGCGGCGCTCGACAAGGTGCTCGCGGCGCCCGAGGCGGTGCGGCTCCGCCCTGAGAGCTGGCGCCTGCTCTAGGCGCCCGCGGAGAGCCCCGTCAGAGGTCGCGCAGATGCGAGCCGTAGCCGCGCTTGAAGTGCGTCGAGGCGAACTTCTGGAGCTTCCAGTCGGGAATCCGGCACTTCGGGCAGGCCTCCGCGTACCACTTGTTGCGCAGCCAGCGAGCGGCCCGGCTGGTCTTCGAGTCGTGCACCACCATGTGCTTGTTGCAGTGGGTGATGATGATGGCGTAGGCGCCGCGGTCGTCGAACTCCTTGATACCGTGCAGGATGCCGCGCCGCGAGGGCCACAGCTTGACCTTCTCGACGAGCCGGAAGAGGGGGACCTGCTTGCGGTAGTACCGCGCTTTGTTGGGGTCGGTAGGCATCGAGCGTCCGAGTCTACCACGAGCGGCAGGACCGGCGAGCGCCACGGCGAAAGTGCAGCACAGACCTGCGATGAGCGAGGAGGCCGCTGATGCGCCGCACCGTACCCGGCTCCGCCCGACCGCGCCCGAGGGCCGTTCTGGCCGCCGTGCTGGTCACGCTCGTCGCCGCCCTGGCCGCCTGCGGCGCGGAGCCCGAGCCGACCGCGACCGTGACCGTCACGGCGACGCCCCCGGCCTCTGCCGGCGCCACCGGGACGCCGGTCGCCACGCCCGCCCCGCCGACCACGTTGTCGCTGTACTTCCTGCGCGGCGAGAAGCTCGGCGTGGCCGAGCGCCGCGTGCCCTCGACCACCATGCCCGCCACGGCGGCCTTAAAGGCCCTCTTCGAGGGACCGAGCCCGGCGGAGGCCACGGCCGGGCTGAGCTCGCAGGTGCCGCCGGGGACCAAGCTGCGAGCCCTCAGGATCGAGGGCGGAGTGGCGACCGTCGACCTCTCCGCCCGCTTCGCCGCCGGCGGCGGCTCGCTCTCGCTCACGGCCAGAGTCGCCGAGGTCGTGTACACGCTGACGCAGTTCCCCACGGTGAAGGCTGTCGATTTCCGCCTCGAGGGGGCCGCCGTCTTGGCGCTCGGCGGCGAGGGCCTCATCCTCGAGGCGGGGCAGCGCCGTGCCGACTGGCGCGAGTTCGAGCCGCTGATCTTCGTCGAGAAGCCCGGGGTCGGCGCCGTGCTCAGCAGCCCCTTCGTGCTCTCCGGCACCGCGAGCGTCTTCGAGGGCGCCTTCATCGCCCGCCTCGTCGGCGGCGGCAGCCGGCTCGCCGACGTCCCGGTGCAGGCCACGCGCGGCGCCCCCGGGCGCGGCCGCTTTCGCGAGACGATCGCGTTCGACACGACCTCCGCGAGCGGCACCGTGGTGGTGTTCGACCAATCCATGGAAGACGGTTCGCGGCAGGACGAGGTACGCATCCCCGTGACCTTCGCGCAGTAGCCGCCTCCGCGCGTCCCGAGGCTGAGGGCGCCGACAGACGGCGAGCGGCAAGAGGAAGGCGAGAAGAAGAGCTGGCGGGGAGTGCGGGAGTCACACCCGCCTACGTGGGTTTAGAGCCCACGCTGATCCTTTCGATCGACCCCCCGCGCCCGGCGATTGTAGCACGCAGCCGGGCGGCGCGCAGCGCCTGGGTCGGCGCGTGGAGCGGAGGCCGGCGCGCGGGGCGCGAGCCGGTGCGCGGCGTCAGACCAGCGCGCGCGCCGCCATGACCGCGACCCCTATGGCGAGCGGCTCGTGGATGTGGCGCGGCCCCAGAGCCTCGCGCGCCGCAGCCGTGAACGCCGACGGCAGCCCCGGCACCGCGGCGGCGACGATGTGCCGGGCGGCGCCGGCGTCGATGAAGTCCGGCGCCGGCGTGGCGTCGAAGACCAGGTCGCAGAGCTCCAGTCCCTCGGCGAGGCTCAGCGGCCGGATCCTCAGGCCGCCGTCGAGCGCCTCCCGCAGGCGCGCCGCGTCCGGCTCGACGACCGCCACAGAGGCGCCCCGGCTCACGAGGCGGCGAGCGGCGGCCCTGCCCACGGGCCCGAGGCCGAGCAGCAGCACATTCCTTCCGACGAGGCCGCCGGCCGCCGCCTCCAGTGCCGTCACGTAGCCGTCGGCGGTCGCCGGGTCGTCGTCGACGCAGCGCCCGCTGCGCAGGTTGAGGGCGATGAAGCGAAAGTCATCGGCGAGGAACACGACCTCGGCGGCCATTTCCGCCGCCTCCTGGAGGCCGCGGATGTCAGGCTGCGTCGTCACCCAGGCGTCGCAGTGCAGGTGGCGGAGGATCGTCACCACACACTCGCTGAACCTGGGGATGAACCCCTCACCGCTGGAGAAGGGCACGGCGGCCATGCGCGTCCCGTGCAGCGGCACGCACGCCGGCGGATCTGCGGCGGTGCGCAGAGCGAGACCGCGCAGGCCGAAGTCGGCGAACGATCGCAGGCCCTCCTCGAAGGCACGCAGATCCTCGATGAGCCCGCCGACGTCGTCTGCGGTGAGCCTGGTCACTGGTGCTCCGCCTCCTCGCCTCGGCGCTCCTCCACTTCGGGGAGGAGCTCCAGGTGCTCCTTCTCGGCCAGCAGCTCGGCCGCCCGGGCGGCCTTGGCGCGAGCCTCTGCGACGCTCACGCCGCGGGTGATGAGCGTCGCCGCCCATACCGGCGCGCCGGGGTGGTAGTCGGTGAGCGCCTCGTCGACGCCGAAGAAGCCCGGCACCAGCTGCAACGGTGCGGCGCTCCCCATCACGTGCTCGCCGCGCACAGACAGTGTACCCCCGCGCGCGCTCAGGTGCTGGTACACGCAGGCGGCCCTGGGGGCGCGGGCGACGTGGGGCGGCGCGCCCTCGAGGACGGTCCGCGCCAGCAGTTCCAGGATGTTGAGGCCGCTCGACCAGTACACCGCGGTCGGCGTCTGGCTGGGCAGGCGGGCGTCGATCTCGAGCAGCTTGGGCTCGCCGCCGCGCACCATGACCTCGACGTCCATGAGGCCGCGCAGGCCCAGCCCCTCGGCCAGGCGCACGCCCGCCGCGTCGAGGGCGGCCAGCGCGCCGGGCGCCACCGCGGCATCCCAGGCGCAGGAGCCGTCGGGGCCGGCGGCCGCAGGCCCTCCGGCCCCGGCCTCGCCGACCGGCGCCACCACGCGTTTGCAGTCGTAGGCGGCGTCGAACTCGAGGCCGGTCACCTGCAGGGGCACCGCCCGGCCGCCCCAGGCGAGCACCTCGAGCGAGAGCGACGGGCCGGCCACGTACTCTTCTACGACGACCTCGTGCCCCTGCCGCTCCAACCGTGCCCGGGCGGCGGCGAGCTCAGCCTCGTCGTGGACCAGCGCCACGCCCTCGCTGCCGCTGGCGCTGCTCGGCTTCACCACTGCCGGGAAGCCACACTCGGGCCATGCCGCGGGCCGCGGCACGTCGAGCTCGGCGAAGAGGCGGCGCGAGGCCAGCTTGGACTCGGTGGTGCGGTACGACTCGAGGTCGAAGAGGAGCGGTACGCCCCACGCCGGGGCGTGGTCGCTGAGCCAGGTCAGCGTGGCGAGGTCTTCGCAGGCGGGCAGCACGGCGTCGCAGGAGCGCACCAGCGAACGCGCCAGAGCTTCATCGGCCGTGATGTCGGCGACCACGTGGCGATCGGCGATCCCAGCCGCCGGCGGAGCCTCGCGGCGGTCCACGAGCACCGTCTCCCAGCCGGCCTTGGCGGCCAGGTACGCGGCCTCCGTCCCCTGGAGCTTGCCGCCGACGACCAGCAGCTTCACGAGGGCGGGTTGGCGACCCGCGACACGGCCGCCAGGCGCTCGCGGTACTCCTCCACCGAGGCCGCGCGCAGGCCCAGAGTGTCGAGGTAGGGCAGCACGCCGGCGACCGTCCTGTAGCCCGCGTCGATGTCGAGCTCGGACTGCGACACGCCGGCCAGCCCGCTGGTAGGCGGGACGATGGAGGTGACCACGTTGGCGCCGGCGTTGAGGCGTCGCTCGAGACCGCGGATGCCGTCCACGTCGAGCGAGGCGGGGATGAAGCGCTCGGGCATCGCCAGGCGCATGGCGGCGATGGTGAGCAGCTCCGCGCTGTCGTCGGAGGGCGGCGTGTCCTCGAGCGGTGTTCCGGCCTGCGGCACGAAGGTCATCACCCGGACCTGCTCCCAGCCGGCGTCGCGCATCTGGACGATGGATCCGGCACGGTCGGCGGGGGTGTCGCCGATCCCGGTGAGGAGGCCGTCCTCCACGAGGAGCCCGGCGCGCCGGGCCGCGCTGCGGGCGGCGACGCGCGCCGAGTACGGCTGCCCCACGCGCAGACGCTCGTACAGCTCCGGCGTGTGCGTCTCCTGATACAAGGCGTACCAGTCGGCACCGCGGGCGTGCAGGCCCTCGAGGACGCCATCCGGCACCACCCCCGGCGACACCATCACCGGGAGCCCCGCCTCGTCGTGGACGGCGCCCACCAGGTCGAGCAGGCCGGCGTAGCCGGGGTCGTTGTGGATCGCCGGGTCCTCGCCCATCGTGAGGTCGAGGAGCACGACTCCCGAGGTGGCAAGATCGCGGCAGATGGCGACCACCTCGGCGAGCGACTTCCGGTAGCGCGGGCTCTCGGAGTTGCCGGCGCGATAGAAGCAGAAGGCGCACTCGTTGCGGCAGTACGTGGAGAAGTAGATGAAGCCGTAGAGATAGACGGTGTCGCCAGTGTGGCGGCGGCGGGCCTCCCGCGCCGCGGCGAAGACGCTCTCGGCAGCGTCGCCGCGCGCCTCGAGGAGCGCCGTGAGGTCGCCCACGCCCAAGGCATCGCCTTCCAGGGCGCGAGCGCAGAGACCGGCGGTCTTGGACTGATGATCCACGGAACGTCCCTTCGTCCTCTGGAGCCGCTCAGGAATGCGCAAAGCGGCCGCAGCCGCCCGCCGAAGTGTAGCACGGAGCGCGGCCGGGTTTCAGCGGAACTGGAGCACGTCCCCGAGGGGCCGGCGGGCCGTGGCCGCGGGCTCGGTCAGCGGCCGGCCCATGGGCACCACAGCCACGAGGCGGGCCGGCGGCGCCACCTCGAGCAGCCGCTCGATGGCGGGCGCCGCCAGCACGGGCGCCGTCATCCAGCACGAGCCGTAGCCCAGAGCGTAGGCCGCGGTGCACAGCACCTGGACCGCGGCCCCGATGCTCTGCAGATCGGGCCGCGCCCGGAGGCGGTCGTGCTCGGCGGTCGCCAGGCCGCGACGAGCGAACAGCTCGTCGGCACGCGAGGCGTAGGGCAGGCCGAACACGGCGATGACGAGCGGCGCGTCCGCGAAGAACGTGGCGTAGGCGCGCAGCGCCTTGATGTCGGCCGCTTTGCCAGCCGCTTCCGGCCAGGCCGCCACGCCGTCCAGGGCGTCGTTCACGGCGACGCGCATGCCCTCGCGCAGGCCGGCGCTCTCCACGGCGACGAAGCGCCACATCTGCGCATTGCCGGCGTTGGCGGCGCGCACCGCCAGCTCGACCATGGCGCGCACGTCCTCGCGCGGCACGGGGTCGGGCCGGAAGCGGCGGACGCTCGTCCGGCCGCGCACGGCGTCGAGAAGGCTCGCCGCGGCGAGCCGCTGATGTGGGTCGTGGCCGGCGTCGCTCATGGACCCATGGTACCAGACGCGGCCGGCGCCCCCTGCAAGCCCCGGCCCCGCTTCAAGCCGGCCCTGACTCAGCCTCAGCCGCCCGAGATCGGCGGCACGATGCGCAGCACGTCGCCGTCGCTGAGCGCCGTGCCGAGGCCGTCGAGAGCGCGCATGTTGCGCCCGTTCACGAACACCCCGGCGTACATACGCCCGTCGTCGCGGTACAGGCGCTGGCGGATGCTGGGCTCGGCGGCGATGGCCTTCTCGAGCGCCTCGCCCACGGTGGCCGCCTCGACGGCGACCGCGGTCGCGCCGCCCACCGTGGATGCCCCAACGGGCATCTTGACCGAGACACCGGCCACGGTCAGACCGCCGCCGGCTCCCGGTCCATCTTGTCGACCTTGAGGTCGACGGCCAGGACGTATTTGTTCTGGCAGAAGGCGATGCACTGCGGGTCGCCGTCGCAGAGGTCGCACTTGAAGGCGACGTGGCGCTCGGGGTGCTCGTGGATCACGTCCGTGGGGCAGACGTCGTAGCACTCGCCGCAGTTGGTGCACTTGCTCTCGTCGACCACCAGCACGCGACCCTCGACGGACCCACCGGTCTTCTCCCTGCCGGCGAAGTCGCCCTGGGGCGTGACCGTGATCGTGCGGGTGACGATGGCGCCCAGGGAGCATGCCTCCTGGCACTTGGCGCAGGCGGTCTGCAAACAGGTGTGGCCCTTGATGGCGGCTGTGGTCGGGTTGACGTCAGCGAAGAGCCGCGCCCGCGACGGCTGGAAGCCGCCCTCGTGGAACGCCGAGCAGCCGAGCTCGCAGAGGTGGCAGCCGGTGCACTTCTTGCTGTTGATCATCACGTGGGGCATCGGATTCCCTTCCTAGAGGCGGACGTCGACGCCGAGCTCGGCGAGCTTGGCCTCGGTGGGCACGGCGTCTTCGTCCCATCCGCGCAGGGCGTAGTACTCGCTCATCACGCGGTTGAAGCGCTCCGTGCCGATCACCTTGCCGGCCGAGGGTCCGTCGGCGAACGGCTTCTCCAGCATCGCCCAGGGGATGGAGTCATCCTGGCGCGTGAGGCCCTCGCGGACGTTGAACAGGCGCCCGAGGTTCCAGACGCGCTCGCCGACCTTCTCGAGCTCCTCCCGGGTGACCTCACGCCCCCAGACGTGCTTCATGAGCTGCCGCATCTGGTCGTAGTCGATAGCCCAGAAGTCGCACCAGATGCCGCTGAACTTGAAACCGTAGTGGTTCTGGAAGTCGATGTTCCACTGTGCCTTGCTCGTGTCCAGCGTGTCAGGCGGCATCGTCCCCTCGACCACTTCGGCCCCCACCGGGAAGGAACGCATGTGGCAGCCGCCGCGGTCGGAGCTGGCGTAGGCAATGGCCATGCCGAACGTGCCGCGAGGGTCGTACCCGGGGGCCTCGAGGTTCTTGACCTCCATGGCCAGCTCCGGGTGCCCGTACTTGGCGGCCAGGGCGCGGGCGCCCAGCGCGAGCTCGGCGCCGATGCCCGAGCGCGTCGCCAGTTGCTCCGGGACCTTAAGGTAGCTCTCGATCTCGCCGAAGCGCACGCCGAAGTCGTGGATGCCCTTCTCGGTGAGGTCCATGGCCAGGGCCAGCACGTTGCCGGTGGAGATGGTGTCCAGGCCGTACTCGTCACACAGGTGGTTGAACTTCATGAGCGCGTCGATGTCGCCGACCCCGCAATTGGCGCCGCACAGGGCGATGGTCTCGTACTCCGGGCCTTCGCCTTCGACCTCATCGTTGCGGTGGAAGTTGCGACACGCCAGGGCGCACTGGTAGCAGGCACGTTTCTTGACGCGGATCTTCTGGAAGGCTTCGGAATTGAGGTTGTCGGCCTGCTCGAAGGTCCCGGCGGAGTAGTTGCGCACCGGCTGGCAGCCGCCGTCGCTGGTGAGGCTGACGAGCACCGGCGTGCCCTCTTCGTGCACCCAGTAGTTGTCGTCGGTGAGCACGTAGTCGGTGTTGATGCGCTCGATGTCCTCGAGGAACGCTTTGGCGTCGCCGACCGTGACCTTGCCGGTGCCGGCGACGGCGATCGCCTTGAGGTTCTTGGAGCCCATGAGGGCGCCGGTGCCGCCGCGGCCGGCCTTGTGGTACTGGTCGTTCGAGACGCAGGCCCAAGGCAGCTTGCTCTCGCCGGCCGGCCCGATGGAGAGCGAGGTCATGTGCTCGTCGAAATCGCGGCGCAGGTTGGCCTCGATGTCGGCCGTCAGCATGCCCGCATACTTCCCGGCCGGCACGAACGAGACCTCGTCATCCTTGATCCAGACCATCGTGAGCTCAGGCGAGCGACCCTGGACGATGATGAGATCGTAGCCGGCGTATTTGAGGATGGAGCCGAACGAGCCGCCGCAGTAGCTGTCGAGGATCGTGCCGCTGGCGGGGCTCTTGCCGCCCAGCACGATGCGCGAGCAGGTGCTCACGTTGGTGCCGGCGAACGGGCCCGTGGCGACGATGAGCGGGTTCTCCGGCGCCCAGGGATCCATGCCCGCCTCCGTGAGGTCCCAAAGGTAGCGGAGCATCAGACCCTTGCCACCGACGTAGAGCTTCGCCCACTCCATGTTGAGCGGCTCCACCGTGGACGTCCGGGCACTCATGTCGATCCTGAGCACTCTGCCTTGGTAGAAGTCCAATTCGTCCTCCTGAAAACGTCCATACGTGTCTCCGCCGCCCCGGCGCGAACCGGAGTGCCCCACTGCCGAGCTCGAGAACGGAGGGATGGCATGCCCAGCCATTCTAGCCAAGGCCCGAAGGCGGGGCAAGAGCCCGAAAACAGGCCGCTTGCAGGGCAAAACGGAAGCCGAAAGCGGCAAAACGGAGCCGACTTCGACGCCGGCTTGGCCATTTCGGCCCCACCGGGCGGGCGGGCCAGACGCCGGGAGCGCGGCTGCGGCAGACGCCGGAAGGGTGGGCGCGGGTCTCGGGCGCGGGCGTCCCGCGCCGAGGGTCGGGGGAGCCCGGCTGCGTGCGGCCGGCGCGCCCGGCGCGCAGGGGGGACCGCCCTCAGGCGCGCCCCGGCGCCTCCGGCAGGTTCTTGATGTTCTCCGCCTGCTGCCACTTGGCGTAGTTGTCGACCATCGCGTCGAGCAGCTCCTTCATGAAGCGCGGCGACAGGTTGACCCGGCTCACGACGACGCCGTTGAGCTCGTCGGGCGCCTCGTTCTCATGGTCGAGCCGCACGAAGGTGATCGAGAACTCGTAGTCCGAGTGGCTCACGTTGGCGAAGTTGGCGTACACGCCGGCCATCATCTCCGGCGTGGCGTGCAGGTTGATGTGCCTCTCCTCCTCGTCCACGAGGAGCCTCCTCCCGGGCGCGGCTCCGGCGGCGTGCCGCCGCCCCGCCGCGCCGTCAGCTCTGTATGCGCCTCGCGATGGCGGCGGCCATGCCCTTCGTGCCGGCCGAGCCGCCGAGGTCGTAGGTGACGTCCTTGCCCTCGGCGACGACGGCGGCGATGGCGCCCTCCATGCGGCGCGCCGCCGCCTCCTCGCCGAGGTGCTCGAGCAGCAGCACGCCCGAGCGCAGCAGCGCCATCGGGTTCACCTTGTCCTGGCCGGCGTACTTGGGGGCGCTGCCGTGCACCGGCTCAAACACCGCGGCGGCGTCGCCGAAGTTGGCGCCGGGCGCCACGCCGAGGCCGCCGATGAGCCCGGCGCACAGGTCGCTGACGATGTCGCCGTAGAGATTGGGCAGCACGAGGACGTCGTAGAGCTCCGGCTTCTGCACCAGCTGCATGCACATGTTGTCGACGATGCGGTCCTCGAACTCGATGTCGGGGTAGCGCTCGGCGACCTCGCGCGCGACCCGCAGGAAGAGCCCGTCGGTGCACTTCATGATGTTGGCCTTATGCACGGCCGTCACCTTGCGGCGTCCGTGCTTGCGCGCGTACTCGAAGGCGAAGCGCACGATGCGCTCGCTGCCCTTGCGGGTGATGATCTTGATGCTCTCGGCGGCATCCTCGCCGACCATGTGCTCGATGCCGGCGTACAAGTCCTCGGTGTTCTCGCGCACCACCACGAGATCGATGTCGTCGAAGCGGCTGCGCACACCCCTCATCGTCTTCGAGGGGCGCAGGCAGGCGTAAAGGTCGAGCTCCTTGCGCAGGGCCACGTTCACGCTGCGGAAGCCGGTGCCGACCGGGGTGGTGATCGGGCCCTTGATGGCCACCTTGGTGCGCCGGATCGAATCGAGGACGTGCTGCGGCAACGGCGTGCCGTACTCCTCCATGACCTCGAGCCCGGCGTCGTGGACCTCCCAGACGATGGGCACGCCGGTGGCGGCGATCACGGTCTCCAGCGCCGCCGCCAGCTCCGGCCCGGTGCCGTCGCCGGGGATCAGCGTGACTGTGTAGGTCATATCGCCCCTCAGCTTTCAGGCAGCGCGAAACCGCCGTGTTTCTTCACGTGGGCCACGAGGCCGCCGTCCCCGAGAATGGTCACCATCACCGGGGGCAGCGGCACGAAGGGGATGACGGCGCCGGTGGTGAGGTCCCTCACGGCACCGGCGCTCAGGTCGACTTCGAGCTCGTCCTGTTCGCCGATGCCCGACGTGTCGCACTGCAGCACCGGCAGGCCGACATTGATGGCGTTGCGAAAGAAGATGCGCGCGAAGCTCTGCGCGAGCACCGCGCCCACCCCCGCCAGCCTGATGATCCGCGGCGCGTGTTCGCGGCTCGAGCCGAGGCCGAAGTTACGCCCGCCGACGACGAAGTCGCCCGGCTGCAGCCCTGCGGCGAACTCCGGGCGCGCGTCCTCGAGCACATGCTCGGCCAACGCCGGCAGGTCGGTGCGCAGGTGGAAGAGCCTCCCCGGCGCGATGTGGTCGGTGCTGATGTCGTCGCCGAAGAGCCAGGCCTTGCCGCGCAGGGCCGCTTCGCTCACGCGATCCACTCTTCTTCGCTGATCGCCACGCGGTCCATCACGGTGCCGGGTTCGCGAGCCCGCTGGGGGTCACGTTCGGGAATGGCCTCCAGGACGTCCATGCCTTCCACGACGCGTCCGAAGACGGCGTGCTTGCCGTCGAGGTGTGGGGTGTCGGAGTAGGTGATGAAGAATTGCGAACCGTTGGTGCCGGGCCCGGCGTTGGCCATCGAGAGGGTGCCCGGGCCGTCGTGCTTGAGCGCCGGGTGGAACTCGTCGGCGAAGCGGTAGCCGGGGCCCCCGCGGCCGCTGCCGGTGGGGTCGCCGGCCTGGGCCATGAAGCCTTTGATGACGCGGTGGAAGGTAACGCCGTCGTAGAAGCCTTCCCGGGCGAGGAAGACGAAGTTGTTCACCGTCGCAGGGGCCTTGTCGGCGTACAGCTCGATGACGATGTCGCCCCCGCCGGTGCTGATGGTGGCGGTGTAGCGCTTGGCGGTGTCGATGGCCATCGCCGGCGGTGCGTCGTACTGCTTGGCCATGGAGTCTCCTTTCTACAGATGCTTGCGGGGATCGGTGATCTCGCCGGCCACGGCCGTGGCGGCCGCGGTGGCCGGCGAACCAAGGTAGATGGACGCGGCGGGGTTACCCATGCGCCCGTGGAAATTGCGATTGGCGGTGCTCAGGCAGACCTCGCCGTCGGCAAGGATCCCCTCATGGATGCCCACGCAGGCGCCGCAGCCGGGGTTGGTGACCACGGCGCCGGCGTCCCAGAAGACGTCGAAGAGGCCCTCGGCCGCGGCGGCGCGGGCCACGGCCTGCGATGCCGGGGTGACGATGAGCCGGGTGTGCGGCGCGCGGTGGCGCCCCCGCAGGAGGCGCGCCGCCGAACGCAGGTCCTCGAGGCGGCCGTTGGTGCAGGTCCCGATGAGCACCTGGTCGACCTTGATGCCCTTGAGCTCGGCCGCCGGCGCGGTGTTGTCGACGGTGTGCGGCCGCGCCACCATGGGCACCACAGAGGACGCGTCGAGAGCGACGCGGCGCTCGTAGGCGGCGTCGGGAGCGGCGGCCAGCGGCCGCCAATCGCCCTCACGCCCGTATCCGGCGAGAAACGCACGCGTCGTCGCATCGCTCGGCATGATGCCGGCCTTGGCACCCGCCTCCACGGCCATGTTACTGAGCGTGAGACGGCCGGCCATGGGTAGGGCGTCGATGCCCGGCCCGCCGAACTCGAGCGCCTTGTAGGTGGCGCCGTCGGCGCCCAGGATGCCGATCAGCGTGAGCATCAGGTCCTTGGCCTCGACGCCCTCGGCGAGGGAACCCTTGACCTCGATGCGGAACGTCTCGGGGACCCGCAGCCAGGTCCTGCCGCTGGTCATGCCGACGGCGACGTCGGTGCTGCCCATGCCGGTGGCGAAGGCGCCGAGGGCGCCGGCCATGCAGGTGTGGGAGTCGGCGCCAATGACCACGTCGCCGGGGCGGGCGTAGCTCTCGGCGACGCGCTGATGGCACACGCCCATCTCGACGTCGCTCAGCGTGGCGCCCGAGGCGGCGCAGAAGGCCCTGATCGTCCGCTGCGCGTTGGCCAGCTCGCTGCGCGGCGCCGGCGCCGCGTGGTCGATGAAGAACACGCAGCGAGGCGCTTTGAGGGCGCCCACCCCAAGCTCCTCGATCTGCTGGATGGCGAGCGGGCCCGTGCCGTCCTGGGCGATGGCGAGGTCGACGCCGGCGACCACGATCTGCCCGGGCACGACGCTGTCGAGACCGGCGTGCGCGGCGAGGATGCCTTCAGCGAGCGTGGCGCCGCTCACTCGCCGGCCTTCGTGCCGGCCACCACGTCGGCGGCGCGGTCGCCGATCGGCACCGCGTCGCCGAGGCGGCCGAGGTAGTCCTGGTAGATGTACATGAGCTCCTTGTCGAACAGCGCCCGCTTGAGCTCCACCGCCGTCTTGCGGACCAGCGCCAGGACGCCGTCGCAGTCCGCCCGCGTCAGCTCGAGGCCGAACTCCTGGAACTTGCGGTAGATCGTGCGCGAGCCGGAGTGCTTGCCCACGACGATCTGGCGCTCCAGGCCGACGTCCTCGGGAGCGAAGGCCTCGTAGTTAAGAGGATTCTTGATCACACCGTCGGCGTGGATGCCGCTCTCGTGCGCGAAGACGTTGGTGCCCACGATGCTCTTCCAGGCCGGTATCGTGCGCGCCGAGGCCGCGGCGACGTATTCGCTGAGCTCACGGAAGCGGCTCGTGTGCAGCCCCACGTCGACCTTGCCGAGGTACTTGAGCGCCATCACGACCTCCTCGAGCGCCGCGTTGCCGGCGCGCTCGCCGAGGCCGTTGACGGTCGTGTTCACGTAGGTGGCCCCGGCCTTGATCCCGGCGAGGGCATTGGCCGTGGCCATGCCGAAGTCGTCGTGGGTGTGCATCTCGATATCGAGGCCACCCTCTCTCTTGAGGAAGCTGATCACGTTGAAGGTGTCGAACGGGTCGAGGATCCCCAGCGTGTCGCAGAAGCGCAGGCGGTCGGCGCCCTCCTCCTTGGCCGCCTGGCCGAAGCGCATCAGGAACTCGAGGTCGGCACGCGAAGCGTCCTCGGCATTCACCGACACGTAGAGGCCCTTGCCTTTGGCGAAGGCCACGCATTCGCGGATCTGGTCGAGCACCCACTGCCGCGACTTGGCGAGCTTGTGTTCGATGTGGATGTCGCTGGCCGACATCGAGATGGCCACGGCGTCGACGCCGCAGTCCAGCGAATGCTTGATGTCGTCCACCACAGCGCGGTTCCAGGCGAGGACCGAGGTGTCGAGGCCCAGTTTGACGATCTCCGTGATCGTGGCCTTCTCGTCGCCGCCCATCGCCGGGATACCGACCTCGATCTGATGGACACCCACCTCGTCGAGCAGTTTGGCGATGCGGATCTTCTCGTGGTTGGAGAACACCACGCCGGCGGTCTGTTCCCCGTCGCGCAGCGTGGTGTCGTCGATGCGCACCGCCGGTTCGGCTTGCCTGGCTCGGGCGATGACGAAGCTGGAGAGAT
>JBAZPK010000049.1:0-14549 GCA_041648235.1 Thermoleophilia bacterium | reverse complement strand
CTGCTCGCCGGCGCCGGCCTTCGTCGACGTCGCCGCGGCGAAGTGGAGGGCCTTCAGCGGCAAGAGCGCCGAGCAGGAGGGCCATGGGATGGCATGATCAGGCGGCCCTCAGCAAGCGCGTCGCCGACTGCGCTGGTCAGCGCGGGGACCTCAGCGACGTCGATCGCTTTCTCGGGGCGATGCTCGCTGGAGGCGGGTCGACGAGCCCGGGCCAAGTGTGGCTTTGGCGCGTCGGAGGGGCGGTCACGAGGCTGACCAGTTGCCGCGGGCTCCAGTTCTCGTTCGGCTGTTCCGATAAAGTGCGTGTGGCAAGGCCGATAGGCTGGGACCGTTGGGCAAGGCGGGGCGCCTTGGCCGACGGTGGGGATCCTTCTGAAGGAGACGTCGACGTTGGCGCATCTACTCAAGGCTCTGTCTGCGGGCCTGTTCATGGTCCTTCTCTTCGCGGTGCCGGCCTCTGCCGATGGGCTCGCCGAGGCGAACAGCCTCGTCGACCAAGCCAACGCCATCCAGAGCCAGACGCGCGCCCTCGATGCGCAGATCGGCGAGAAGATCAAGAAGGTCTTCGCGATCGACCCCGCCGACGAGAATGCCGCCGATGCTCTGCCGATGCTCGCGGAGGCGCGGGCCGCTCTCGTCAGGATGACCGACAACACGCGGTCCGTAGCAGCGCTGTGGGGTCAGGTGGCTTCCCTCGGCGTGAGTGAGGAGGCGACGACCTATGCCGCCCAGCAGAAAGACATCGCGGAGACCTCCCTGCGGTACCACGGCGTCACCAGCGACCTCCTGACGAGGTTCCAGACGCTGTACGACCCAGGCAAGCTCGGCAAGCTCAGCAAGGCCGAGCTGCGGACGCTCTACCGGGAGCTCACCGACCTCGAGGCGCAAAGCGGAGAGCTCGACGCACAGCTCACGGAGATGGAGCAGGCATCACAGCGGTACTTCGACGAGCATGACGTCGGCCAGAGCGGCGAGGGCGGCCGCGGCTGGGCCGCCTGGATCGTCGGCCTGGCCGTCGCCTCTGCGTCGGGGGTGACGTGCGGCGTTGTGGCCAGGAAGAAGAACAGGAACATCGTCGGCTGGGGAGTCTTCGGCCTCTTCATCCCGATCGCCGCGCTGCTGGCCGTCTTCGCCGTTCGCAGGGTCGAACTCGAGCTCCGGTTCGCCCCGCTCCTGCAACCCCAGCCCTAGGCGACCACTTCACCAAGACCACCCGGCCCATCGGCAGCGCGTCGGCGGACAGGCCGTATGCAGGCGTTTCTTGGCTCTGACCGGATCGGGAGACCTGTGGCGCCGGTTGCCCCACGGTTTGACTCGGACACCACTTGACGAGATGCGGCCCCAAACGAGCGGCTGCGCTGAGTCACGCCTGCCGCGTGCTTCCGAGACCTCGCGTCGCTGGGTCGATGGTCACAGGACCGTCGGCGAGCCGCTCGCCACGGGAACCCGAGGCACCGGCGACCGCTCGCCTATCCACCGCTGCACAGCGTCGGCCGGCATCGGCCGGGCGATGAAGTAGCCCTGGGCGTGGTCGCAACCCAGCTGGCGTAGCCACTCGAGAGTGACGCCGTCTTCCACGCCCTCCGCCGTCACCGAGAGCCCCAGGTCGTGCGTCAGCTGCACAGCCGCACGGACGATGGCCGCATCGTGCGGCTGGCTGGCCATCTGGCGCACGAACGACTGGTCGATCTTGACGTCGTCGGCGGGCAGCGTGTGCAGATAGGCCAGCGAGGAGTGCCCGGTGCCGAAGTCGTCGATCGCGACCTTGACCCCGATCCCGCGCAGCTGCGCAAGGATGCGCCGCGCCCGGTCGGGATCGCGCATGACGCTGGTCTCGGTGACTTCGAGCCAGAGGCGATCCGGTGCGACCGCGGCGAGCTCGAGTTGGGCGCTGACATGCGCCACGAGGGCCTGATCGTGCAGGTCGAGGGCCGAGAGGTTGACCGCGACATCGACGTCGCACCCCGCTCGCTGCCAGGCGGCGCACTGGCGCAGGGCGGTGCCCAGCGCCCACCGCGTCAGAGCGGGCAGCAGGCCGTGCCGCTCGGCCAGTGGGATGAATTCCGCCGGCGGGATCATGCGTCCACTCGCGTGTGGCCAGCGCGCCAGCGCCTCCAGGCGCACCACGTGCCCGTGCCCCAGCTCGACCTCCGGCTGGTAGTGCAGCTCCAGGCCGTCGCTGTCGATGGCCGTGCGCAGCTCGTGGAGCAGGGCCAGCCGCCCTGGGCTGTGGGGGTCGCGGCGTGCCTGGTAGCTCGCCACTCCGTCAGCGCTGTCCTTGGCGCCTGAGATGGCGACGTCGGCGTGGCGCAGCAGCGTCCCCGGAGTGCGCCCGTGCGTGGGGCTCGTGGCCACGCCGACGGCGGCCGTGACGCTGACCGGCTGGTCGTGGAGCTCGATCGGGGCCATGAGCTGACCGCGCAGAGAGACGGCGATGCGCACGGCATCGGCAGGACCGCAGTCCGGCAGTATCATGGCGAACTCATCGCCGCCGAGGCGCGCCACCACGTCACTCTCACGCCGCGACGCGCGCAGGCGCTGGGCCATCTCGGCGAGCAGCTCATCGCCCGCCTCGTGGCCGAAGGTGTCGTTGATCTCCTTGAAGTGATCCAGGTCGATCACCAGAAGGGAGAGAGGCTTGCCGCTGCGCTTCGAGAGCTTCAGGAGCACTTCGAGATGCTCGCGCAGGAGGCGCCTGTTGGGGAGCTCGGTCAGTTCGTCGTAGAGCGCGCGATGGACGAGCTCCTCCTGCAGGAGCTTGCGCTCCGAGACGTCGCGCATCACCAGAACGTAGCCCGACCGCTGTGGCCCGGCCCCGAGGTGCGAGACGACGATCTCCAGGGAGCGTTGCCGGCCATCGCGCCCGGGCACCTCGGCCTCGAGGGTGCCTGTCTCGGTCAGGGCCGCCAGGGTGAAGCAGGCCAGGTCCTCGCAGTTGGCGGGTTGCAGCAGCTCCTCGACGCGCCGGCCGAGCAGCGGCCCCCCGGCGGACCCCAGGAGCTCCTCGCAGGCCCGGTTGGCGTTCAGCACCCGTCCGTGGCCGTCGACGATCAGCACCCCGTCGCGCATGCCCTCCAAGACGGCGTCGCGCGCTTCCGGGACGATCCCCGGGTAGACATCGAGGGCCTGCAGGCGCAGAAGAGCGAGCGCGATCAGCCCCCCGCTGGCGGCGATCGCCGGCGGGGTGAGGTCGAGCCCCTGCAGCGGCGTGACACCGATCGTGACCGCGTTGGCCAGCCAGGGCAGGATCACCGCGAGCACCATGGTGACGCCCTGCGCGGTGAGCGGCCGCACCACGCGAAAGACCGCCTGGAGCAGCAACGCCGAGCCCACGAAGAGGCAGGCATAGGCGAAGGTCGCGTAGATCCAGAACCACGTCCCGTGCTCGACCAGCAGCGGGTGCGGGCCGCTGGTGGCCGCCAGGCGGACCGACGACCAGACGAGCGGCAGCCCTGGGCTGAGCACGACGAGGATCAAGGTGGCGGCCGGCACCAGGGCCAGAGCCGCGGCCACCCCCGCCAGGCGCCGCGGCCCTCTGCCCGTGTACGTGAGTGCGAAGAGCAGCCAGCTCCACGGGATCACCACGACTCCCAGATAGGCGATGCGCGCCGCAAGGAGCTTGCCGGAGAGCGTGGGCGCGAGTAGTTCGGCCACACAGGCGCCGCACCAGATGGCGGCGCCGGCCAGCATGAGCGCCAGGAAGGCGGCGCCGGGGACCCGCCTCCGCCGCCAGGCAAGCACGGCTAAGACGGCCGAGCCGCCACCGGCCAATGCCGTCACAGCCAGGTAGATCGTGTGAAGCATGTGGTTCAAGCTGTCGTCACCATCCGGTCCGAGCGCTGAGGCGTCATCGCCGCCCGCGTCGGTCGCTTCACAGGCAGTGTCGGCCGAACGCCCGCCGAACTTGACCGCGGCACCCGGCGCTGTGCCTCACGGGGGCGGGGCGGCGCGTCCCGCGAACGACCCCCGGGCTGCCGACAAGACGCGCGACTCCTCGAGCGACAGTCGGCCGTCGGCACGGTGGTGGCAGGGGAGCCACACCTGCGGCGCAGTCGCGCTCCGGACCGGGTCGCGTTCCTGCACGCGCTCAGGCAGTGTGCGCAGCCGGGGCTCTCGCCGGCACGCCGCCCGGACTCTGCGCCCTGCCGCCGGGTGCTTGGCCGCCCGTGCCTGGGGGAATCACCCGAACGCCGGCTCGCGCTGCAGCCCCCGCGCCGGCAGGATCAGCCCGGGGCAGAGAAGGAGAGCCTCATGGCAACGTGCAGCGAGATGAAGGTGGGCGAGGTGTACGTCTGCGAGAACTGCAACCTGGAGCTCCAGGTACTTGGATCGTGGTCGGAAAGTGAGGAGGGTGCGTGCGCGTGTGCGGAGTCGCTGAGCTGCTGCGGCGGGCCGCTCATACTCAAGAAATAGCCGTCCGCGGCCCAGTCGGCGCAGCCGAAGAGTCGGGCCGGTGAGGTGACGGCTGCGGGCGGCTCCGTGATGCCCATCCGGGCCGCCTGCGCCGTGCCACTCGCGAGGCGCAACGTGCGGCGACTTCGCGCGTCATGCGCCAGCGGATCGAGGAGACAAGGCGACCATACCGCTCCACGACGGCTGCGGGCACGGGTGCCGCCGGGGTCGGCCGCAAGAGTGTCGTCACGCGCTCTGTCGTCACGCGCTCCTCGGCGACGGCGTTGCGGGGCTGCGCCGATTCCTGCAGCGTCGCTGCGGCGCCATCGCTCCGGGGGATCCCGGTCGTGCACGGCTGTCCGCGCCGCTCGGCACGCCGCGGCACCACGGGCGCTCCACGCTCGGTCCGCTCGGTCGGATGTACGCCGTCGATCGCCGGCTGGCCGCCGCCTCGGAGACTTCATCAGAGGCCAGCCGCTACCGACCGGCGACTTTCCCCTAGAGCGGCGGCTCCGGCTGCTTCACGTCGCGTCCGGGAGCCCCGACGCCCTGCCTAGTCGACAGTGGCGCGGTAGAAACGGTCGATCCGGGCCCTCTCGTCGCTCGAAAGCTCGCCCTTCTTGGCGACGCGAGGAGCGGTGTCGAGCAGGGCGTGGGTGAGGGGGACCGTGAGGACCCTGCCGCCGATGCCCTCCCTCTCGACCACGTCGGCGGGGACGACCAGCTCGCGGAACAGCCCGTACTTGATCACGAGGCACTCAGAGACGGACTCGGGATCGCCGATCACCTCCTTGACCTTGCCGATCTTGCTGCCGTCCCGTGAGAACGCCTCGCATCCCACGAGCTCTTGGGCGCTTGACTTCATGGTTGGCTCCTTCCCAATGCTGCGCAGTCGTCCGGCCTCTGCGCCTGACTTCCCTATCTAGACAGGTCGCAGCGCCGGATACATCGGGCAGGAGGACGGTCCTGGGGCCGGCCGGCCGGCGGTTTCTCGCCTCGGTCAGATGGCCGATACGCGGGCGTCAGATGAGGCGATGCCGGACGGCGATGGTGGCCGCTTCGGTGCGGCTGGAGGCGCCCAGCTTCGTGATGATGCTGCTGACGTGGCTCTTGACGGTGGACGGGCTGACGACGAGGTGCTCGGCGATCTCGGTGTTGGTCAGACCGTCCGCCAGCAGGGTCAGTACCTGGCGCTCGCGGGCGGTGAGGTCCTTGCCCAGGGACGCGGGCGCCGTGACCCAGCGCATGAGTGCTTCGGCGGCTTCGGGGGCGAGCGTGGGCTTGCCCACGCTCGCCCCCCTGATGGCCGCCGCCAGTTGCTCGCCAGAGATGCTCTTCAGAAGATAGCCGATAGCTCCCGCGGCCAGGGCGCTCTCGATCAGGGCTTCGTCCGAGAAGCTGGTGAGCACCAGGACCCTGGTGGTGGGGCACCGCCGCAGGATCTCCCGAGTCGCGGCGGCGCCGTCCATGCCTGGCATGACCAGGTCCATCAACACCACGTCCGGCCGGGCCTCTTGGCACAGCCTGACAGCTTCGGCGCCGCTCTCCGCTTGCGCCACGAGCTCGATGTCCTCGAAGAGCAGCAGGATCGTCTCCAGCCCGCTGCGCACGAGGGCGTGATCGTCGGCGATCACGACCCTGATCCGCTCGGGCGGTGATCCGGTCTCTGTGGTCAAGCCTCTACCCCTGTGAGTCGGACCATTCGGTCGTGACCACCGTACCACGGCGGCTCTCGCTGGCGACGCTCAGCGTCGCCGCCACCGCTTCGGCCCTCTCCCGCATGATCTGCAGGCCGAACTCTTCCGGCCCGACACGCGACGCGTCAAACCCGCGGCCATCATCGCCGACGACCAGCTTCACGAGCCCGTCAGCGCAACCCAATGTCACCCAGGCGCTGCGGGCCTGAGAATGGCGCACCACGTTGTTCATGGCCTCCTGGGCGATGCGGTAGAGCGTGATCTTCACGTCGGCGGGCAGGGCGGGCGAATCAGCGAGCGAGAGCTTCACCGGGATCCGCGTCCGCGCCTCGGTCGCGACGACCAGGTGCCGGAGCAAGTCGTCCAGCGACGACTGCGCCAGGGCGGCAGGGCGCATCTCCAGAAGCAGGGTCCGCATCTCCGCGAGGGCCCCGCGGGTGAGGTGGTACACATCGTCGAGAGTCCGGCGCGCCTCGGCAGAAGCCGGCCGCCACTTGCGACTCAGCGCCTCCGCCTTGAGGCTGGCCGCGAACAACGACTGCGTGACTGAGTCGTGGAGGTCGCGCGCCAACCGCAAGCGCTCGGCGGCCACGGCGCTGCGCTCCAGCTGCTCGCGCAGCCTCGCGTTCTCGATCGCCAGCGCCGCCTGGTCGCCGAACGACTGCGCGAGACTCACGTCCTCCTCGCTGAACGGCCTTGGCTCACGATAGTAGAGGGCGATCACCCCGAAGAGATCGGCTTCTACCATGAGCGGCACGGCGATGCAGGCCCCGTAGTCGCGTATCCAGTCGCTGGGCGGATCGGCCAGGTGATCGTCGCCGTCGTTCCACGAGACCCTGAGATCGGTCGTCGCCACCGGCCGGCGCTCCCTTGCAGCCGTGCCGGCTGGATCCTTCCCGATCGGCGGTGACATCGCCGCGGTCGCGTCGCACGAAACGCCGACCGCGGCCTCCGGTCTCAAGAGGTCGCGGCCGGCGTCGTGCCGATAGAGGACGCCGCCGTCGCCTCCGAGCAGCTGCTGGGCCTGCTGGACGATGTGATCGAGCAGGTCCGAGAGGGGCCGGTCTGAGCCCAGCACCGACACCTCCTGCAGCCTCTGCAGCTGTGCCGTGAGGGATTGGAGCTTGGCGGTCGTGGATCGCTCGGTCTCGTAGAGCTGGTCGAAACGATCGTACAAGTAGCCCAGCGCGATCAGGCCGACCCCCGCCAGCGCGCCGAACCCGACGAGCAGGATGTTCTGGCCGTCGGTGCGTCCCTGGATCACCATCGTGAAGACGGCCAGGCTCAGGCACAGGATCCCGACGACGGCCACGACGCGTCCCTCGCGGCGCGCGAAGGCGACGAGCAGGAGAGGTATGAGGTAGAAGCCGGCAATGGCGTAGCCCGGAATGATGAGGTCGACGAGGAAGGCCGCCGCGATGCTGAGGAACGTGAGGCCAAGCGCCTGCCTGCGGTGCCGGCGCAGCCAGACGACACGCTGCACCAGCCGTGGAAAGCGGCGTCCATCCAGCTCCGAGTCAATCATTTGGGACGGCACACCTCCGTGGGCCTGGGCCCTGGCACCGCCTCGCGGCTTCCGGCACCGCAAGCGTAGTGCCTCGGGAGGCGATCCGCCACTCGTCCGGGTGCAAAGCGACGGCGCGTGGCGGACCTCTTCGGCTGATGCCGGCTCCGTGCTTCGCCGAACGGCGTCCAGGCCGGCGCCGTCACGCCGGCGATGACACGCCGACGATGTCGCGGGTATACTGGATCGGCTGGATGGTCCGCAACGCGTGCGAGGCTCACGGAGATCTGCCGACCGTTGCGGCGGTGTGGAAGCGAACATGGTCGACGCGGACAACAGGGCACAGACAAGCCGTCAGCAGCGTGAGCGGAAGCATTCCGAAGACGGTGAGCTTCGGCACGTGCGGACCGAGAAGGCACTCAAGACGGAGCGCGATTTCTTCGCCGCCGTGCTGGATTCGGCCGACGCCTTCATCCTCGTGCTCGACAGCGCAGGACGCATCCGGCAAGTCAATCGCGCCGTCAAGCTCGCGACCGGCTACACCGATGAAGGACTACTGAGTCGCGAGTTCACCGCTGCTCTTCCGATCCGCGAAGCCGCGACGGCCCTGGGCGACGGCCTGCGGCGCCTCCGCGAGGGTGCCGGCGCCTACTCGTTCGAGAGTCATTGGGTGACAAAGGTGGGAGAGCGCCTGCTGGTCGCCGGCACGCTGACGCCGATGCGCGACGGCGACGGGGTGCTCACTCACGTCATCATCACCGCCTCGGACATCACCGGTCGCCGCGCCCTCGAGGACGAACTGCGAGCGCTCTCCCTGCGCGACGACATGACGGGTCTCTGCAATCGCCGCGGATTCGCTCTGCTCGCCGAGCAGCGGCTCAAAGAGAGCCGCAGGTCGGGCTTGAGTTTGACGCTGGTTTACGGGGATGTCGACCATTTGAAGGGCATCAACGACGGCTTCGGTCACAACGCCGGCGACATCGCCCTCGGTCTCTGCGCCCGGGCGCTGGAGGCGACGTTTCGCGAGTCTGACGTCGTGGCTCGCATCGGAGGCGACGAGTTCGTCGTTCTGGCAGAGGCGGATGCCCGCGACTTTCACACCGTCGACGGGCGGCTCAAGCAGGAGCTCGGCCGTCTTGCCGCCGAGTCGGGTCTACGCTTCTCCGTCTCCTTGACGATCGGCTCCGTCCGCTTCACGCCGCCGCACGCGCTCTCTCTGGACGACATGCTGCGACAAGCTGACGAGTTCATGTACGAGCACAAGCATCGGGGATAGCCTGAGTCTGGCTGGAGCCGTCGGCCACCGTGCGGAGCACCACGCGATTTCGCCCTTCGGCCTTGGCTTGGTACAGGGCTTCGTCGGCGGTGCGGATCAGGTCATCGATTGACTCGCCACGGCTGAGCACCGCGCCGATGCTGACCGTCATGCTGACCTCATGGTGGAGGACCTGGAAGGGTGCTGAGCAGATGGTCAGTCGCACTCTCTCAAGCGCTCGCATGGCCTTGCCTTCGGAGGTCTGGGGGAGGAGAGCGATGAACTCCTCGCCTCCGACGCGGCCGAAGCCGTCGTGGGCCCTGAGGACCTTCGAGGTACGAAGGACCACCTCGCGCAGCGCCTCGTCGCCGCCGCCATGGCCGATCGAGTCGTTGATGCCCTTGAAGTGGTCGATGTCGATCATCGCGATCGCGAGGGTGGTGCCGTAACGCTCCGCACGAGCCATCTCGTCGCGAAGACGCTCGAGGATCGCCCGGCGGTTCATGGCGCCGGTCAGGGCATCGGTGTGGGCCAGCAGCTCGAGGCTGCGCTGCGTTTCGAGAAGCTCGGCATTGGCCCGCTCGAGAGCCGCCTTGGCCTCCCTGAGCTCGGTCTCCGAGCGCTTGCGCTCGCTGATGTCGCGGGCGAAGGCGAAGTTGTACTCGCGTCCGTCCTGCTCGACGTAGTTCGCGGTCACCTCGATGGGGAAGAGCTCGCCGGTCTTGGTCCGGTGAGTCGTCTCGAAGCAGAGAGAGCCGCGCTCCTTGAGCGCGCGCCAGTGTTCCTGCCATACCGCCGGGGTCATGGACGGGTCGAGATCGATGACGTTCAGGCCGAGCATCTCTTCGCGGGAGTAGCCGTGGCGCCGGCAGTTGGAGTCGCTGACGTAGAAGAGGGCTCCGCTGGGCTCCACCCAATGGATCAGGTCCGCGGCGCGATCGACTGAGACCTGGGTCAGGCGGAGCCTGTCCTGCGTGCGCTTGCGGTCGGTGATGTCTTCGAAGATGGCGACGAAGTGGTTCTTGCGTGGGCTGTAGACGGCGATCGAGAACCAGATGCCGAGCGCCTCGATGCGGGTCTCGAAGCGGGAGCGCTCGCCATGAAGCGCCGCCCGGCCGTAGATCTCGAAGAGCTCGGGGTTCGTCTGCCGCACGCCCGGGATGAGCTCGCTGACGCGCTTTGAGACGACATCGGCGAGCCCCGTGAGGCGCTCGAAGGCCGGATTGACGTACAGGTAGATGAAGTCCTCGGGCTTGCCGTTCTCGTCGTAGAGCATGCGGCAGTAGGCACAGCCATCGAGCATGTTCTCGAACAGGGAGTGGCCAAGATGACCGCCGGCCGGCTGGGCATCCGCCGCCTCGTCGCGGGCGACGGCGATCGCGTAGCCGTTCCTGTTCTCACCTGTGCCCATCAGCGTGCCGCCTGTGGTCGAGTCCGGGGGGTCGCGGCCGCCGAGGGCGCCCGCAGGTAGGCCGGGACAGTTGTGATGGACAGTATCGGCAGGGGCGGCCGGTTCGATAACCTCCGGCCGCCGTGACTGACCGAGCCCTGAGACGCCGCCTGGCCGCCAGCGTGGAGGCGTCGAGGATCCGGCGGCGACTACTTCGGAATCGACGCATCGGCGCGATCGCCGACGTGGTCGAGGCGATGTTCGTCGCACCGGCCCTACCGTCCGGGGCTCGGCCTCGAGGCGGCCCTCAGCGAGATCCGCGCCGGCGCCGGCACTCGGTGCAGGGCGCACGGGCGGAGACGAACCCGCGCCGCGTCGCCGGCTAACGCTGTGATCGGGTCCCGCCGATAACCGGAGCGTCAGTCAAGCCCACGACCGGGAAGCTGCGCGCCGTGACCGGACCACTACTGGCCTTCATCGTACTGACCGTTCTCGCGGCCCTGAGCTCGGCGACGATCGCTCTCCTGGCCTGGCAGCGCCGCCAGGTGCCCGGGGCCCTGTTCTTCTCGGCGACGATGCTGGGGACGACCGTTTGGTGTGCCGGCTACGTCGGCGAACTGGCGTCGCTCTCGCTCTCGAACAAGATGATCTGGGCGAGGCTCGCCTACCTCGGCATCGCCACGGTACCTCCGAGCTGGCTGCTCTTCTGCCTCTTCTACACGGGGAGACTCCAGCGGCGCTCGGCGGCCACGATCCTGGGCTTCTACCTCGTGCCGCTGGCGACCGTGCTCTTCGCGATGCTGAGCACCGCCGTGCCGCTGCTCTGGTCGGCTGCGAGCCTCGCGACGGGCCACGGCGGGCGGATGCTCGTCGTGGAGCACGGCCTCTGGTTCTGGGTGCATACGGCCTACAGCTATGCCTGCCTCGCGGGTGGCTCCGTTGTCCTGCTCGCCTCGATCCTGCGCCATGTCAGGCCGCTCACAAGCCAGGGCTTCACCTTCGTTCTGGCCGTCAGCCTGCCCTGGCTCATGAACGCGGTCACGATCTTCCACGTCATCCGCCCCGGTCACCTCGAGCCTCTCGGCAGCCTCGACCTGACGCCGCCGACGTTCGTTGCCAGCGGCATCCTCGTGGCCGTGGGCCTGTGGCGGCTTCAGCTCCTCGACGTCTTTCCCGCCCTCGTGCCGGTGGCTCGCGACGCCGTGATCCGGGAGTTGCAGGACGGCGTGCTCGTCGTCGACCGGCACGGCCGGGTGCTGAACGCGAATCCGGCTGCCGAAGAGCTGCTGTCGCGGCCGGGCCAGCCGGTGGTGGGCGCGTCGCTGGAGGCGCTCGTCGATGACGCAAGCGCCGTTCACGAGGCGCTGGCCGACGTCGGGGCGGCCGGCAGGCAGCGACTCGAGGTGATCCTGCCGGGGAGCGGAGGCAGGCAGCGCCACGTCGAGATCGCCATCTCCAGCCATGGTCCGTCTGGGCACGCCGGCGGTCACGTGCTCGTCCTGCGCGACATCACGGAGCGGGTGGCGACGACGCAAGCGCTGCGCGAGTCAGGTCAGCGCCTGCGCGTGCTCTTCGAGCAGTCTCCGATCGGTGTCATGGTGTTCGACCGCCATCTGCGGGTCACGGAGTGCAACGAGAGATTCGCACACATCGCCAAGACGACGCATGACGAGCTGATCGGGCACGACCTCACCGCCGACGACGGTTCCAGCCTGCTGGCGCTCTACCGCGCGGCTCTGGGCGGAGAGACCTCGAACTACAACGGCCCCCACACCCACGGTCCCATCGGTGCCGAGGTATGGCTGCAAGGCGAGGTGAGCCCGCTGCGAGGCGACTCCGGTGAGACCACCGGTGGCATCGCAGTGCTGTGGGACATGACCGACAGCAAGCGCGCCGAGGAGCTCATCGAGCGTCTGGCGTTCCACGACACGGTCACAGGGCTGCCCAACCGGACCCTGTTCCGCGACCGCTTGCGCCAGGTCCTGGCGCAGGCGGCGCGCTCGGCGAACCAGCCGGTCGTCGCGCTCGTCGACCTCGATCGCTTCACGGCCGTCAACGAGGCGATCGGTCATGCCGCCGCTGACCGTCTCCTGCAGGCCGTCGGGGAGCGCCTGCAGGCCAGCGCGCTCGGCGAGGACACTGTCGGGCGCTGGGCCGGGGATGAGTTCGCCGTGCTGATGCCTGGCCTCGCGGGGGGCCACGACAGCTTCGCTGTCGCCAGGCATCTCACGGAGTGCTTCGCCAAGCCATGGCTGATCGATGGTCACGAGCTGTGGCTCACGGCGAGCATCGGGCTGGCGGTGTATCCGAAGGACGGCGACGACGCGCAGGGGCTGCTCAAGAACGCCGAGACCGCCATGCACGGCGCGAAGAAGCAGGGCGGCGGCCGCCACCAGTTCTACGCCCCGGCGATCGACGGCCACGTCGATGACCGGCTGGCGCTCACGAGCGGCCTGCACAGCGCCCTCGAGAGGCATGAGTTCGTCGTCTACTACCAGCCGCAGGTCGACCTCGCCACGATGTGCACGATCGGCTGCGAGGCGCTGGTGCGCTGGAACCACCCCGAGCGCGGGCTGGTGCCGCCCGGCCTGTTCATCCCACTCGCCGAAGAGACCGGGCTGATGGAGCCCATCGGCGAATGGGTGCTTCGCGAGGCCTGCTCGCAGGGGGCCGCGTGGGAGCGCACCTATCGCAACGGGATCCGCGTGGCCGTGAACCTCTCGGCGCGGCAGTTCCAGCAGCGCGGCCTCGCCGAGATGGTCGCCGACGTCCTGGCCCAGACGGGCATGCCGCCGCGGCTGCTCGAGCTCGAGGTCACGGAGACCGCGATCATGGCCGATCCCGAGGCGGCGGCCCGCACCCTGGTCGAGGTCGCCGCCACGGGCGTGAGCGTCGCGCTCGACGATTTCGGCACCGGGTATTCGTCGCTCACGCGCTTGCGCCAGCTGCCCATCGACCGGCTGAAGATCGACCGCTCGTTCGTCAGCCGGCTGCCCGATGACGCCGACGACTGCGCCGTGGTCGTGGCCGTCATAGACCTGGCGCGGAACCTGGGCCTGCAGGTCATCGCCGAAGGGGTCGAGACCTGGCAGCAGGTCTCATTCCTGCGCGCCAAGGGCTGCACCGAGGTGCAGGGCTACCTGCTCGGCAAGCCCGCGCCGGCCGCCGATTTCACGCTCGTGCCGGCCGTCGGCTCGGCGTCGTCGACGGGATGAGACGTCGCCGCGCGGCAGAACCCTTCGGGGGCTGGTCTTCTTCGTCCGATTAAAAGTAGAGTAGTCCGGTGGTGGCGCCTCGTCCCCGAGGCGCCCGGGGATCCGCAGGAGGAAAGAATGGGCACGCGCGCTCGTCACTCTGTCCTGGTCGCGGGGGCCGCGCTCGCGCTGCTCCTGTCGGCGCTGTTTTGTGCGACCGCGGCCGAGCCAGCTGCCGCGGTGCCGAACGAGCCGACGATCTCACTGGAGCGCCTCCAGGAGCTTGTTGCCGCCTCGCCGTCAGGCGTCCCCGCCACCTTCAAGACCGTCGTCAAAGGCGCGGCCATCGAGACCATCCCTTGCACGATCCTGGGCATCGTCCCCGGGGCGGCCTGGGACAA
Organism: Thermoleophilia bacterium; assembly: GCA_041648235.1. Lineage (GTDB taxonomy): Bacteria > Actinomycetota > Thermoleophilia > UBA2241 > UBA2241 > CAIXSE01. The sequence continues at coordinate 716 of JBAZPK010000049.1, read as the reverse complement.
CGGCCCGCTCATCATGTTCCAGGCGAGCGGGCCGGTCATCGAGGCCACGGGCGGCATCGCCGCCGGCATGAGCGGCAGCCCCGTCTACGTCGACGACGCCGGCAGCCAGCTCTTGGCGGGCGCCGTCTCCTATGGCTCCGACTTCACGACGAACGGTTACGGCCTGGCGACGCCCATCGAGAGCATGCAGGCCGTCGAGGATCTGATGGAGCCCGTTTCCAGGCAGGCCGCCCGGGTGGCTCTGCCCGAGCCGATCAGCACCGACGGTCAGGTCCTCGACCACGTCGTGATCGCGCCCAACCACGCCGCGGCCAACCGCTTCATGGCTCGCCCGGGCACGCTCGTGATGTCGCCACGTGGCCTGCTCCAGGTGTCCGCGATCCCCGCCGATTCGCGCGTCTTCAAGAACCTGCAGCATCGCATGGCGGCCCGTGGCATCGATGTCGTCGCCGCCCGTGCCGGCGCGGCGAGCCAGTCCGACTTCAGCACCGACCTCGTCCCGGGCGCCTCGGTGGGTGCCCTGCTCACGCGCGGCGATCTCTGGTACGGCGGCGTCGGCACGGTGACCTACACCACCCCCGCGGGCGGCCTGGTCGCGTTTGGCCACCCCTTGATCTGGGACGGACCGGTCGCTCTGTCGGAAGTTTTCGCCCTTGAGGCACTCATTTGCGAGGTCTAGCAGGGCTTTTGCCGCCCGCGAGGTGGCGCAGTTCTGT
>JBAZPK010000048.1:0-14604 GCA_041648235.1 Thermoleophilia bacterium | reverse complement strand
AAACGGCTCGTCGACCGCGTGGCCCACGGCCCGAGCGAGGCCGACCTGTACGAGCTCGCCGCCGGGCAGCCCCTGGAGGCGGTGCTGGCGGCGATGGCGCTCGACGACAGCGGCAGCGCCGCGGTTCGCCTCGGGCGATTCGTGGACGAGACCCGCCACGTGCGCCTCGAGATCCGCGGCGACGACCTGCTCGCCCTGGGCTTCAGCGCCTCGCCGCGGATGGGGGAGGTCCTGCGCAGCGTCCTCCACCTCAAGTTGAACGGGATCGTGCGCAGCCGCGCCGACGAGCTGGCCGCCGCCGCGCGGCTGCGAGAGTCATCGTGATAGGCAACGACCTCCTGGTGCGCTTCCTCGTCACGCTGCCGCTCCTGCTCGTCAGCCTCGTGGCCCACGAGCTCGCCCACGGCTGGGCCGCGTGGAAGCTGGGGGACCCCACCGCCAAGCTGCACGGCCGCCTGAGCATCAACCCTCTCAGACACCTCGACGCGTGGGGTACGGGGGCGCTGCTCGTGACGTTCATCGGTTCGGGCGGGAGCTTCTTCTTCGGCTGGGCAAAGCCCGTGCCGATCGTCCCGGGGCACTTCAGGGACGAGCAGCGCGGCATGATGCTGGTCGGCGCGGCGGGGCCGGCGGCGAACTTCGCCCTGGCCGCCCTTGCCGCCGCGCTGGTCTGGGGCACCTACACCTGGAGCCTGTTCACTGCCCGGGCGCTCGTCCTCGCCTTTGTGCTGAACGTCGTCCTCGGGGTCCTCAACCTGGTGCCCATCCCGCCACTCGACGGCTCGCGGGTGTTCGGAGGCCTCCTGCCGCGCGAGCTCTACCGGCGCTGGGCGGCGCTCGATGTCTACGGCAACTACGTCTTCATGCTCCTGCTGGTGGTCATGCTGGCTACGCCGCAGGTGTTCTCGGCCACCATCGGCAGGGTGCTCACCTGGTCGTACGCTCTGCTCCCCGGCGGCTGAGCCTGTGGCCGTGGGCTCCACCCTTGAGTGGCACCGGTCGGGGGGGATCTCGTGGCTGGCGTGGGAGGCCGCCGGCGTCGCCGCCGCCTTCCCGGCGCGGGGAGGCGGTACCTCGCCGGCACCCTACGACACGCTCGATCTCGGCCTGACGACCGCCGACGCGAAGCGGCACGTCATCGAGAACCGGCGGCGCTGGTGCGCCGCCATCGGGGTGGCGCCGGAACGTCTTGTGGTGCCCGGGCAGGTGCACGGCACCGATCTGGCCTGGGTGGGGAGCGCCGAGGCCGGGCGCGGGGTGCTCGCCCAGGAGGATGTGATCGCGGGGCACGATGGACTGCTCACGGCGCAGCCGGGCCTCGGGCTGGCGGTCAGCTACGCCGACTGCGTGCCGGTCGTGATCGTCGCCGCCGGGGAAGAAGGCCCTCTCCTTGCCGCGGTGCACGCCGGCTGGCGCGGCATGCTGGCCGGCATCGTCGGCCAGGCGGCGGCGGAGCTGGCCGGCCGAGGCCGGTTGGCCGCCGCCGCCGTCGGGCCGAGCATCGGGCCCTGCTGCTTCACCGTCGACGACGCCCTCAAGGCCCGGTTCGCGGCGCGGTTCCCCGCCGCGGTGCGCGGGTCCACCGTCGACCTCTGGGCCTGCGCGCGGGCCGAGCTGGAGAGCGCCGGTCTGCCCGCGGCCGCGATCGCGGTCGCGGGCCTGTGCACCGCCGGCGACCGGCGCTTCTACTCGCACCGCCGCGACGCGGGCACTACAGGGCGCCACCTCGCGGTGGCTTGGCGGCAGGAAGCTTGACGCCTCTCCAGAAGTAGCCTCTCAGCAAGCAGACGCCCGGGAGGGCAGACGTGGTCCGCCAGTACATCCCAGTCGTGGAGACGGTGCGCGAGCGCTACGCGGAGGTCGGCCGCCGGGTCGCCGCGGCGGCCGCGGCGGCCGGCCGTGGCCCGGCGGACGTACGCGTGCTGGTGGCCACCAAGTACGTGGCCGCGGAACACCTCGGCGCGCTGCGCGACGCCGGCGTGAGGCTCATCGGCGAGAACCGGGCCCAGGACCTCGTCGCCAAACACGAGCGCTACGGCGACGCCTTCGAGTACCACTTCATCGGCCACCTCCAGAGCCGCAAGACGAAGCTCGTACTGCCGCTCGTGAGCCTCATCCATTCGGTGGGCAGCATGAGCGTGGTGGAGGAGATCGAAGCCCGCACCGAGGGCGTCACCGACGTGCTGCTCGAGGTGAACATCGGCGGCGAGGAGAGCAAGAGCGGCGTCGCGCCGACTGCCGTGGACGCCTTCGTGGAGCAGGCAAGCGCGTTCGCCAAGGTCCGCTTCGTCGGGCTGATGTGCATGCCGCCGCTCTTCGAGGATCCTGAGGGCGCGCGCCCATATTTCGCCCGGACGCGCGAACTGGCGCAACGGCTTTCGACAGGGTGGAGCGGCAAGTATACTTTCGCTCAGCTATCGATGGGCACGAGTGCCGATTACGAAGTGGCCGTCCGCGAGGGCGCCACCATCGTCCGCATCGGCAGTGTGCTCTTCTGACCCGCTAGGGAGGGACCCATGGGCCTAGGCGACACGTGGCACAAGGTGGCGGTCTACTTCGGCATCGCCGATGAGGACGAGGAGTACGACGAGGACGAGACGCTCGCACCGCACGAGGAGCTTGAGCGCTCCTACCAGGAACGGCCCAACGTGCGCAAGCTCAACGCCGGGCGCGGGCGCAGCGAGTACGACGAGATCTTCGCCGACGAGCCGCGCCGGCGCGGCTCGTCCCACGTCGTGCGCGCCATCGAGCCCGCGCGCGCCCCACGCGTCGAGGTCCACCTCGTGATCCCGAAGAACTTCAACGACGCCCAGCAGATCGCCGACAAGTTCAAGGTCGACGTCCCGGTGATCGTCAATCTGCAAGGCTCCGACACCGAGCTGTCCAAGCGGTTGATCGACTTCGGCAGCGGCCTCACCTACGCCCTCGACGGCGGCATGCAGAGGGTCGGCGACAAGATCTTCCTGCTCACACCGCGTAACGTCGAGGTGTCCGCCGAGGAGAGGGCGCGGCTCATCGAGAAGGGGTTCTTCAATCAGTTCTAGCTTCCCGCCGCCGCCATGATCGTCGGGCTGATCGGCGCCGGCCACATCGCGCAGGCGCTGGCGGAGGGGTGGAGCCGCAGCGGCCTCACGGCGGCTCCACGGCTCCGTTTCTACGACGTCGACTCCGAGAAGGCCGCGTCGCTGGCCGCCCGCTGTGGCGGGGAGGCCGCGGCCTCGCTGGCCGGGCTCGTGGCTCCCTGCGACCTCATCGTCGTCGCCGTCCGGCCCCAGCACGTCGACGGCGTCCTCCTTTCGCTGGCGCCCCTGATCGAGGAGCGTGTCGTCGTGTCGGTCGCGGCCGGCGTCACGATGGATCGCCTCCTGGGCTCACTCCCGGCGCGGAGCAGGGTGGCACGGGTGATGCCCAACATCCCTGCCGCTCTCGGCCTCGGAGTCTTCCTCCTCGTGCCCGGCACGGTCGGGCCGGCGAGGCAGGACGTGGAGAGCCTGTTCGCTCTGGCCGGCGAGGTCGTGGCCCTTGAGGAGGAGCTGTTCGACGCGGCCACCGCCGTGGCGGGTTGCATGGCCGGGATGCTCGCCCGCTTCGTGGAGGCGTTCACCGCCGCCGCGGAGGCACACGGCGTGCCGGCCGACACTGCCGCGCGTCTGGCCATGGGCGGCGTGCACGGCGCGGCTGCGCTGATCGCCCGTGAGGGCGACGCCGCGGCGGTCAGCGCTGCGGCGGCCACCCCCGGCGGGATGACCGAGGCGGCGATCACGGCCCTCGACGCTCGCGGCCTGGCGGCGGCGGTGGCCGCTGCCGTGGACGCGGCTACGGCGCGCGCCAAAGACCTGGCCTGAGGGTCGCGCTAGAATGGGAGTCACGCCGACATCCGGAAGCGGCGCGGGCCGCGCGCGAGAGGGGACCGTATGAAGCTCACACCGTTGGACATCCGCCACAGGGAGTTCAAGCGCGGCATGCGCGGCTACGCCGATGTCGAGGTCGACGAGTTCCTCGACGAGGTCGCCGACGAGTACGAGCGGCTCTTCAAGGAGAACATCGACCTCCAGGAACGGGTCGAGACGCTCGAGGATCAGGTGCTGCAGTACAAGCGCATCGAGGACACGCTTCAAAAGACACTGGTGACGGCGCAGTCCAGCGCCGAAGAGGTCAAGCAGAACGCCGGCAAGCAGGCGGAGCTCATCCTGCACGAAGCCGAGCTGAAGGCCCGCGAGCTGGTCAACGAGGCCTACACCGAGAAGCAAGGCATCGAGCAAGCGATGGCCAAGCTCAAGAGCACCGAGAAGGACTTCCGCTTCAAGTTCCGGCAGCTCCTCGAGGGCTACCTCAAGCACGTCGAGGAAGCCCCGGCGGCCGGCGTGGCGGCGGTCGGCGGCACGGCGCACGCCGAGTTCGCGCGGCACGCCGAGGCCATCAAGGCGGCGATCGCCCGCGAGGCCCCGGCGCCGCCGGTGCCGCTGACGAGCCCGGACCCGGTCGCCGCGGCGGACGCGCCCGCCGCTTCCGGCGTTGCGGGTGCCCCGGGCGGCGACGATCCCGAGATCACGGCGGCGCACTCGCGGCCGGCGGACGACGAGGAGCCGGCCGGCGAGCAGGCGGCCGCGAGCCCATCGGAGGCGCCCGCCGACGAGCAACCTCCGGCCAGGGAGAAGATCCTGTTCGGCGAGAGCGACGACCTGCTCGCCGACGTCGATAGCGGGGTGAACGAGAACGAGTTCAAATGGTGAAGACGGGCCGCTGCGCGCGGCGGCCGACGGCCTGCGTCTCGCCGTCTGGGTGACGCCGGGCGCGCCGCGGAGCGAGCTCGGTGAGGTCGCCGGCGGCCGCCTGCGCGTGCGGCTCTGCGCCCGGGCGCACGACGGTTTGGCGAACGCCGCGCTGCTCGAGCTGATGGCCGGCGCGCTCGGGGTCCCCAAGCGGGCCCTGGGCCTCGTCTCCGGCGGCGGCAGCCGGCGCAAGGTACTGCGCATCGAAGGGATCACGTTCGACGACGCCAGACGGAGACTCCGCCTGTGAAGGAGGTATGACATGGCCAAACTGGCCTTCTGCAAGATCTGCAACGCCACGTACCCGCTCAACATCGTCACCAACGAGGGTGGGCGCTCCGGCAAAGTCAAGGACCCTGCCTGCCCGATGGGGCACGCCGAAGTCGAGGAGCTCGACGCGCCGCGCCGCCCAGGTGGCAAGAAGTAGCCGCGGGCTCAGGGCCGGGCTGGCGCTGGCCGGCTTGGTGCTCGCCCTCGACCAGGCCGCCAAGTGGCTGGTGCGGCATGAGGCCGCGGCGCTGCCCCACCGGCTCGCCGGCGGCCTGCGTTTCGACCTGACGTACAACAAGGGCATCTCGTTCAGCCGCTTCGCCGAGGCCGGCGACGTCGTGGTGGCCCTGGTCGCAGCCGTGGCGGGCGGCGTCGCCGTGGCCTTCTGGCTGGCACCCCGCCACCGCCTGGCGCTGGGCGTCATCCTTGGCGGAGCCCTGGGCAATCTCGTCGACCGGCTGCGCTTCAACGGAGCGGTCGTGGACTTCATCGGCGTGTACGGGTGGCCGGCTTTCAACGTCGCCGACGCGGCGATCGTCGTCGGCACCCTGCTGCTCGTGGTCAAGGTCCTGCGTGACGGCCGATCCTGAGCGCCGCGATTGCTTCACCGTGACCGCGGCCGAGGCGGGGGCGCGCCTTGACGTCGTGCTCGCGGCGCGCGCCCGCCTCAGCCGCTCCTCCGCCCAGCGCCTCATCGAGGACGGTCGCGTGACCGTCGCCGGCGCTCCGGCGCGCAAGCGCCACGAGCTGCGCGCCGGCGAACGGGTGGCATGGGAGCCGCCGGTGCCGCGGGCACCGCTCCTCGAGGCCGAAGCGGTGCCCTACGGCCTGGTGTACGAGGACGACTGGCTGCTGGTGGTCGACAAGCCGCCGGGCGTCGTCGTACATCCAGCCCCCGGCCACGAGCACGGTACCCTCGTCCAGGGGCTGGTCGAACGCGGCGCCCGAGGCGGCCACGAGCGGCGCCCCGGAATCGTGCATCGCCTCGACAAGGACACGTCGGGGCTCCTGTTGGTGGCTCGCAGCGAGGAGGCGTACCAACGCCTGGTCGCCGCCATGCAGCGACGTGAGATCAAGCGGGTCTACGTCACCTTGCTTCGCGGCGCGCTGCCTCAGGATGAGGGCACCATCGACGCGCCCATCGGCCGCCACGTGCGCGACCGCAAGCTCATGTCGCTGCACTCGCACGCGGCGCGGCCGGCCGTGACGCACTTCCGGGTGCTCGCCCGAGCCCCGGGCTACACCCTGGCCCGCGTGCAGCTGGAGACCGGGCGCACGCACCAGATCCGCGTCCACTTCGCCGCCCTGGGCTACCCGGTGGCGGGGGACGTGCAGTACGGGCGGCGGCCGCGCCCGGAGGGCCTCGACCGCCAGTTCCTGCACGCCGCCCGGCTCGGCTTCGCCCACCCCGCGGACGGGCGGCAGCTCGAGTTCTCGAGCCCGCTGCCGCCCGACCTCGCCACCTACGTGGAGTCGCTGGGGCTGCCCTCCCGGCTGCAGGTCTAGGCCTCGCGGCAAGGCCGCCTCCAGCCTTGCCGCGCTTTGGCGCGGCTGCTACAGTAGTGACGACCTTTAACCACGTCCGGAGAGACGGAAAGGGGGTGCAGCGCTGCGGTACGCTACCAGGCCCGCGGCGGCGCTTTCGCATGTCTGAGCCCAGACCAGCCAATGAGGTCGTCGTCATGACGGCCGAGCAGATGGCGCGGACCACCACGCGCATCGCTCACGAGATCCTCGAGAAGAACCCGGGCGTGGAGAACCTCGCCGTCGTGGGGATCCACACGCGTGGCGCCTACCTCGGGAGCCGCATCCACACGCTCCTCTGCGAGGTCGGCGGCCGGCGGTACGCCACGGGTAACCTCGATATTTCCTTCTACCGCGACGACGTCGCCGCCCGCGGCGCCGTCGGCGTCATCCCACACACGCCGCATCCGGTGGTCAAGGATACCGACCTGCCGTTCGTCATCGACGGCGCCACCGTGATCCTCGTCGACGACGTCCTCTACACGGGCCGCACCATCCGTGCCGCCGTCGACGCGCTCTTCGACTACGGCCGGCCGGCGGCCGTGCACCTCGCGGTGCTCGTCGACCGCGGCCACCGCGAGCTGCCCATCCGGCCTGACTACGTCGGCAAGAACCTGCCCACGGCTCTGCACGAGCGCATCAGCGTGCGCCTGCGGGAGTGCGACGGCGTCGACGAGGTCGTGCTCGTGCGCGCCAAGGAGGCCTGAGGATGCCCAAGCGCGACCTGATCTCCATGGCCGACCTCACGCGCGCCGACGTCGAGCTCCTGCTCGACACCGCCGAAAGCTTCCTCCCGGTGCTGGAGCGCGATATCAAGAAGGTCCCGACGTTGCGCGGCCGGACGATCATCAACCTCTTCTGGGAGGCGTCGACGCGGACCTCGTCGAGCTTCGACCTGGCCGCCAAGCGGCTCTCGGCCGACACCCTGGCGCTCAAAGCGAGCGGCTCGGCGGTCGAGAAGGGTGAGACGCTCAAAGACACCGCCATCACCCTCTCGGCGTACTCGCCAGACATCATCGTGCTGCGCCATCCGTCGGCCGGCGCCTGCCAGACGCTCTCGGCCAATACCGACGCCAGCGTGATCAACGCCGGCGACGGCAAGCATCAGCACCCCACGCAGTGCCTGCTCGACCTGTTCAGCATGCGTCAGAACCTGGGCCGCGACCTCGACGGCCTGCGCGTGTTCATCGTCGGCGACATCCTGCACAGCCGCGTCGCCCGCAGCGACATCATGGGGTTCAAGATGCTGGGCATGGACGTCACCCTGGTGGCGCCGCCGACGCTGATTCCTCGCGGCATCGAGGAGATGGGCGTCAGCGTGAAGTACGACCTCGCCGATCTCGCCAGCGCCGACGTCATCTACCTGCTGCGCATTCAGCGCGAACGCATCAAGGCCGGGGCCAACTACCTGCCGTCGCTGCGCGAGTACGCCCGGATGTACGGCATCTCCCAGGCGCGCCTGCGGCCGGGGCAGCGGGTCATGCACCCCGGCCCCATCAACCGGGGCGTCGAGATCGCCTCGGACATCGCCGACGACGACGAGAACCTCATCGCCCATCAGGTGTTCAGCGGCCTCGCCGTGCGCATGGCGATCCTGTACCGGACCATCGTCGGCTACAGCGACGGCTCGGCCGGCGGGGAGGTGCTGTGATGGAGCGGACCTGGTGCAGGCACGCCCCGGCGGCCGACCTCCTCATCACGGGCGGCCGGGTCGTCGACCCTGGGGCCGGCATCGACGCCCAGCTCGACGTGCTGGTCGCCAAGGGCAAGGTCGCCGAGATCGGCGAGGGTCTCTCCGCCGGCAAGAACACGCGAGTGGTCGACGCTGGCGGCATGCTCGTTCTGCCCGGGTTCGTCGACCTGCACACGCACCTGCGCACGCCGGGGCGCGAGGACGAAGAGGACGTCGGCAGCGGCACGCTGGCGGCCGCGGCGGGCGGCTACGTCGCCGTGTTCGCGATGGCCAACACCGACCCGGCGGTCGATACGGCGGCGGTGCTCCGCGGCCTCATCGAGACGGCGCGCCGCGAGGCCGTCGTCCCCGTCGGCTTCTTCGCCGCGGTCACCCGCGGCCTCGCCGGCGAGCAGCTCACCGAGATGGGCGAGCTCGGCGCCTGCGGCGCCGTCGGGTTCAGTGACGACGGGCGGCCCCTGCCGACGGCGGCGCTCATCCGCCGCGCCCTGCAGTACGTCAAAGTGAGCGGGCGCTTCATCGCCATCCACGCCCAGGATGATTCGCTCATGAAGGGCGGGCAGATGCACGAGGGGCCGGCGTCGGCCCGCCTCGGGCTCACCGGCATTCCCTCGCTCTGCGAAAGCCTCGATGTGGCCCGCACCCTCGACATCGCGGCCTACGAGGACTCGGCCGTCCACGTCTGCCATGTGAGCACGGCCGCCTCGCTGGCGGCCGTCGAGCGTGCCAAGGCGGCGGGCGTGAGGGTCACCGCCGAGGTCACGCCCCACCACCTCACGCTCACCGACGAGGCTCTCGAGGCGCTCGACCCCAACCTCAAGATGAACCCGCCGCTGCGCGCCGAGAGCGACCGGCAGGCGCTCGTCGCGGCGCTCCGCAGCGGCCTCATCGACTGCGTCGCCACCGACCATGCGCCGCATGCCGTCGAGGAGAAGGACGTGCCGTTCGAGGAGGCGCCCTTCGGCATCGTCGGCCTCGAGACGGCGTTCGCCGTGCTCTACGGGGAGCTGGTCGCCGGCGGCGCGCTCGACCTGTCCACTCTCGTGACGCGCTTGAGCGCGGCGCCGGCCCGCATCGCGGGTCTCCCGGCGCCCAGCCTCAGCCCCGGCGCCGCCGCCGCCGACCTCTGCGTCGTCGACCCCGAGGCGGAGTGGACGGTGAGTCCGCGGAGCCTGCAGTCCCGCTCGTTCAACTCTGCCTGGCTGGGGCGAAAGCTCGGCGCCAGGGTGCTGCTCACGGTCGCCGCCGGCCGGGTGGCCTGGGACCAGCTTGCCTAGCCCGGCCCTCATCGTGCTCGAAGACGGCGCCGTCTTTCGTGGCGAGGCCCTCGCCGGCCAAGGCGTCGTCGGCGGCGAGCTGGTGTTCAACACCAGCATGACCGGCTACCAGGAGATCGCCACCGACCCGTCGTACTGCGGCCAGCTCATCACGTTCACGTTCCCGATGAACGGCAACTACGGCGCCGACCCGGACCGCGACGAGTCCGCCAAGGCGCACGCCCGGGCCATCATCGCCCGGGAGATCACCAACTATCGCTTCAACCGTGCCTCCCGGGTGACGTGGCTGGACTGGCTGGCGGAGCACGGGGTGCTCGCGGTCAGCGGTGTCGACACGCGGGCCCTGACGCGCCACATCCGCGAGAAGGGCGCTCTGCGCGCCGTGGTGAGCACCGAGACGGAGGACGTGCGGTACCTGCGCAAGGCCGCCCAGGGGCTGCCCAGGATGGGCGGCCTCGACCTGGCGACGGTCGTCACCTCGGCGCAGGAGTACGAGGCGCCGGCGCCCGAAGGAGCACTGGCGCCGGACCTTCACGTGGTCGCCTACGATTACGGCATCAAGCGCAGCATGCTGCGCTACCTCGCCGAGCGCGGCTTCCGCGTCACCGTGGTGCCGGCGCAGACCAGCGCCCGCGAAGTGCTCAAGCGGGCGCCGGACGGCGTCTTCCTGAGCAACGGACCGGGCGACCCCGCGGCCGTCGGCTACGGGGTCAAGGCGGTCGAGCGCCTGCTCGGCAAGGTCCCCATCTTCGGCATCTGCCTCGGCCACCAGCTGCTCGCCCAGGCGCTCGGCCTCAAGACCTACAAGCTCAAGTTCGGGCACCGCGGCGCCAACCACCCGGTCAAGGACCTGCACACGGGCGTCATCGAGATCACGACTCAGAACCACGGCTTCGCGGTCCGCGCCGACGCTCCCGCCGCCGACGTGGAGATCACCCACGTGAACCTCAACGACAAGACGGTCGAGGGCGTCGCGGCCCCGGCCCGTCACGCCTTCTCGGTGCAATACCATCCCGAGTCCACCCCGGGGCCGCACGACTCGCTGTACCTCTTCGACCGTTTCCGGGCCACCATCACCGCTTTCAAGGAGGCGGGTTCCTGATGCCGCGCCGCAGTGACCTCCACAAGATCCTCATCATCGGCTCGGGGCCGATCGTCATCGGCCAGGCCTGCGAGTTCGACTACTCCGGCACGCAGGCCTGCAAAGTGCTCCTCGACGAGGGCTACGAGGTGGTCCTGGTCAACAGCAACCCCGCCACGATCATGACCGACCCTGCGTTCGCGACCCGCACCTACATCGAGCCGCTCGAGCTGGCCACGCTGACGCGGATCATCGAGGTCGAGCGTCCCGATGCGCTCCTGCCTACGCTCGGCGGTCAGACGGCGCTCAACCTGGCCATGGAGCTGCAGCGTGCCGGAGTGCTCGACCTCTGGGAGGTCGAGATGATCGGCGCCGACGAGAAGGCCATCCACCGCGCCGAGGACCGCCTCGAGTTCCGCACCGCGATGGAGGAGATCGGGCTGCGCGTGCCGCGCAGCCGGCTGGCCAGCAGCATGGCCGAGGCCGAGCAGGCGGCGGCGGAGCTCGGCCTGCCCCTCGTGGTGCGCCCCGCCTACACCCTGGGCGGCAGCGGCGGCGGCATCGCCTACGACGAGAAGAGCTTCCGCCGCATCGTCGAGCACGGCCTGCAGCTCAGCCCCATCTCCCAGCTGCTTCTCGAAGAATCGGTGGTGGGCTGGCACGAGTTCGAGCTCGAGGTCATGCGCGACACGGCCGACAACGTGGTCGTGATCTGCTCCATCGAGAACATCGACCCGATGGGGGTGCACACCGGCGACAGCGTCACCGTCGCGCCGGCGCTCACGCTCACCGACGCCCAGTACCAGGAACTGCGCGACGCCGCCAAGGCGATCATCCGCAAGATCGGCGTCGACACCGGCGGCAGCAATGTCCAGTTCGCCGTGAACCCAGAGAGCGGTGAGGTCGTGGTCATCGAGATGAACCCTCGCGTCTCGCGCAGCTCCGCCCTGGCTTCCAAGGCCACCGGGTTCCCGATCGCCAAGATCGCCGCCCGGCTCGCGGTCGGCTACACCCTCGACGAGATCGACAACGACATCACCCGCAAGACGCCCGCCAGCTTTGAGCCGACCCTCGACTACGTGGTGGTCAAGATGCCACGCTGGGCGTTCGAGAAGTTCCCCCTCGCCGACCACGAGCTCACCACCCACATGAAGAGCGTAGGTGAAGCGATGGCCATCGGGCGCACGTTCAAGGAAGCCTTCCTGAAGGCCCTGCGCTCGCGCGAGCTCGACAGCCCGGCCGAGGTGCCCGGCGAGCGCGGGGCGCTGCGGGCGGCGCTCGCCATCCCCACGGCCGAGCGCTACGAGCTCGTCCTGCAGGCCTTCCGCCAGGGCATGGAGGTCGGCGAGATCCACGAGCTCACCGGGATCTCGCCCTTCTTCCTCAGCGAGCTGCGGGACATCGTGGAGCTCGAGCGCGAGGTCCGCGCGGCGCCGCAGCTCACGGCTGAGCTGCTGCGGCGCATGAAGCGCTACGGCTTCAGCGACCGGCGCCTCGGCGAGCTCACCGGGCGCGGCGAGCGCGAGGTCCGCGCCCTGCGGCTCGAGCACGGCGTGCTGCCCGTCTACAAGGCGGTCGACACGTGCGCCGCCGAGTTCGAGGCCGAGACCCCGTACTTCTATTCCACCTACGAGGAGGAGAACGAGGCTCACCCGGGCGAGCGCGAGCGCATCGTGATCCTCGGCTCGGGCCCCAACCGTATCGGCCAGGGCATCGAGTTCGACTACTGCTGCGTGCACGCGGCGCTCACGGTCAAGGAGCGCGGTTACGAGGCGATCATGGTCAACTGCAACCCCGAGACGGTGAGCACCGACTACGACATCTCCGACCGGCTCTACTTCGAGCCTCTCACCTTTGAGGACGTCGCCAACGTCGTCGCCAACGAGCAGCCACTCGGCGTGATCGTCCAGTTCGGCGGCCAGACGCCGCTCAAGATCGCCGGGGAGCTGGTGGCGTCGGGCATCCCTATCCTGGGGACGCCGCAGGAGTCCATCGATCTGGCCGAGGACCGCGGCCGCTTCGGGCGCCTGCTCGAGCAGCTCGGCATCCAGTGCCCGCCGTACGGCCTCGCGACGACGGCCGCCGAGGCCGCGGAGGTCGCCGCCAGGGTCGGCTACCCGCTCCTGGTGCGGCCGTCGTACGTGCTCGGCGGGCGGGCCATGCGTATCGTCTACAGCGATGCCGAGCTCGAGGAGTACATGAGCACCGCGGTCAGCGCCAGCCCCGAACACCCCGTGCTCATCGACAAGTTCCTCGAGGACGCCATCGAGGTGGACGTGGACGCCATCGCGGACGGCGAGGACGTCTACGTCGGCGCCGTCATGCAGCACGTCGAAGAGGCCGGCGTCCATTCCGGCGACTCGGCCTGCGTGATCCCCTCGATCTCTCTCGGGGAGGGCACGCTGGAACAGGTCCGCAAGCAGACCCGTCAACTGGCCCTTGGCTTGGGCGTGCGGGGGCTCATCAACGTCCAGTTCGCCTACCAGAACTACCAGCTCTTCGTCCTCGAGGTGAACCCGCGCGGGTCGCGCACCGTGCCGTTCGTGAGCAAGGCAACGGGTGTCCCGCTGGCGCCGCTGGCGACCCGGGTCATCCTCGGCGAGCGGCTCGCCGACTTCGGCCTGAGCCGCCGCGTGCCCGAGTACGTCTGCGTCAAGGAGGCGGTCCTGCCCTTCGAGCGCTTTCCCGGCACCGACACCCAGCTCGGCCCGGAGATGCGCTCCACGGGCGAGGTCATGGGCATCGCCGCGACCTTCCCGGAGGCGTTCAGCAAGGCCGCCTTGGCGGCGGGGGCGCAGTTGCCGCTGGAGGGCAACGTCTTCCTTTCGGTCTGTGACAGCGACAAGTCGGCGGCCACCATCCTGGCGCAGCGGCTGCACTCCCTGGGGTTCACGATCTACGCGACGAGAGGGACGGCGACGGCGCTCACCAGTCTCGGTGTGCCCGTCCAGCTGGTGAACAAGGTGTTTCAGGGGGGGCCACACGTCGTCGACCTGATCGAGAGCGGGGAGATCGACCTCGTGATCAACACACCCTTCGGCCGCGGCGCGCGCAGCGACGGCTACGAGATCCGCACCACCGCGCTCCGCAAGGGCGTGCCCAGCATCACCACGTTGGCGGGTGCCTCCGCCGCCGTCTCGGCCATCGAGGCGGCGCGCCGCCCGAGGGTCCAGGTCCATTGCCTGCAGGACCTTCACCGGGAGGCGGGGGCGTGAGCTTCGACGCGGCGCACCACACGCCCGGCGGGCAATGGGCCGAGACCTCCCATTGCCGAGTGGCCGCTGTGCGCCGGTTCGGCGCCTTCGCCGCTCTCGAGCTGGTGGCGCCCGGGGTGGCGGCGCGTGCCGCGCCGGGGCAGTTCGTCATGGTCACGGTGCCCGGAGGAGCCTTTCTGCTCCGGCGCCCGCTCTCGCTGTTCAGCGTGCGCGGCGACCGCGTCGGGCTGCTCATCGAGGCGCGCGGCGCCGGCAGTGAACGGCTGACCAGGCTCGAGGTGGGGGAGACCGTCGATCTCGCCGGCCCGTTGGGTAGTGCCTTCGCGCTCGCCGGGGTCGGCAGCGCGCTTCTCGTGGGAGGAGGCATCGGCTGCGCTCCGCTGCAGTACCTCGCCGCTGAGCTCACGGCGGCCGGTGCCCACGTCACCGCCGTCTTCGGCTTCCGCGACTTTCGCGCGGCGCGCGCCGCGGGGGCCTTCGACATCGAGCGGCTCTGGGTCGCCAGCGAGGACGGAAGCACCGGGCGCCGCGGCACGGTCATGGATATCCTCGCCGAGCTGGACGCGCCTCCCAACACGGTGGTCTACGCCTGCGGGCCCCTGCCGATGATCGCCGCCGTGCAGCGCTGGGCGGCGGCCGAAGGCCTCGGCGGTTACGCCTCGCTCGAGGCGCACATGGCCTGCGGCACGGGGTCCTGCCACGGCTGCGTCATCGATACCGCGAGGGGCAAGCTGCGCGTGTGCAGCGAGGGTCCGGTCTTCGCCCTCGACGA
>JBAZPK010000047.1:0-15039 GCA_041648235.1 Thermoleophilia bacterium | reverse complement strand
GCGTGGGCGGCCCGCCGGCGGCCGGCGGTTGGCCGCCGACCGGGGGAAGTTCCGCGACGCACCCTCAGTCTGTGTACACAACGACTACTGTGTACACGTGTACGCTGACTGAGCGTTGCCCGAAGGACAGGGGAGGTGCGCGCACGGCATGCGAATCGCCCGTACGGCGCCGCCGGCGGCTGGAGGGTGTCCCGCGCGACGCACCCTCAGTTCGTGTACACAACGACTACTGTGTACCACGTGTACACAGACTGAGCGTTGCCCGGAGGACATGGGAGGCACGCGCGGGCGCCGGGTGAGCGCGGGGCATCGGGTGCGCGCGGCACGCCAAGTGTGGGCGCGGCATGCGAGGTGCCCGCACGACACGGGCGCTGGGTGGGCGTCGAGTCCGCCGCGAGGTGAAGCGCGGGCGCGGACGCGGGCGCGGACGCGGGCGCGCGGGGCTGTCAGTGTCAGAGGTACGTGTAGAGCCCGGCGTAGGGCCGCGAGCCGGCCGGCGCGATCCGCGTGAACGGCGCCGCCAGCACCTCGCGCAGGTCCTTGCCGAAGGTGGCGCAGTAGTCGCTGAGGATCGGCGTGAGGGCCGCCATCTGCTCGTCGGTCGCGACCGCGCAGGTGACCTCCGCCCCGCACTGCCAGGCCTCCGGCTCGCCGCGCACGTAGATCTCGCCGCCGTGCATGCCGGCCGCCAGGTGGGCGCCGACGATCGGCCCGGCGAGCCGCGAGTCCATGCCGAGCAGGACGAGCAGCCCTCCGGCCATGTACTCGCCGAAGAAGTCGCGGGCCTTGCCGCCGCAGACGATCACGGGGCGGTGGCCGTCGTTGGCTTTCATGTGGATGCCGGCGCGGTAGCCCGCGTCGCCCTCGACGAAGATCCGGCCCCGGCGCATGCCGTAACCGAGCACGTCGCCGACGCTGCCGTGGACGATGACCTCGCCGGAGTTCATCGTGTTGCCGACGCCGTCCTGGGCGTTGCCGTAGACCTCCACCGTGGGGCCGTCCATGAACATCGCCACGGCCTGGCCCGGCGTGCCGCACACCTCGATGCGCCGGCCGGCGCCCTTGATGCCGGTTCCGATGTAGCGCTGGCCGTTCACGTTGAGCAGGCGCACGGTGGAAGCGCCGTCGTCCGCCGCCGCGCGCACCGCCTCGTTCACGGCCCGGTAGTACACGCCCCGGCAGTCGATCGTCGTCACGTCTCCGACCCGTTCGCTGGGCGGGAGGGCCCTCGTGTGGCCCATCGCGATGCTACCGACGGTGGTCATGCTCATAATGCTCTCCCTTCACAGACCGGCCGGCTTGACGCCGAGGATCTCGCAGGTTTGTGCGTCCAGGCCCACGCTGCGCAGACGCTCGCGGCTGCCGCGCAGCGATTCGATGGCATTGACGCCCAGGGCGCCGAGGATCTCCTTGAGCTCGTGGCTCCAGGCGGTGACGAGGTTGGTGAGGCGCTCGGCGCCCCACTCGGGGTCGAGGCGCCGGGTCAGCTCGGGCTTGTGAGTCGTGAGGCCCCAGCTGCAGCTCCCGGTGTGGCAGCCCTGGCAGAGATGGCAGCCGAGGGCGATGAGCGCCGCCGAGCCGATGGCGACGGCGTCGGCGCCCAGGGCGATCACCTTGGCGAGGTCGGCCGACGAGCGCACGGAGCCGGCGGCGATGATCGAGGCCCGCTGGCGGATGCCCTCGTCGCGGAGGCGCTGGTCGACCACCGCGACGGCGATCTCCAGCGGGATGCCGACGTGGTCGCGGATCACCTGCGGCGCCGCGCCGGTGCCGCCGCGGAAGCCGTCGAGGTACACGTAGTCGGCGCCGGCGCGCACGATCCCGGAGGCGATGGCGGCGACGTTGTGGACCGCCGCGATCTTGACCCCGACGGGCTTGTAGCCGGTCGCCTCCTTGATCGAGTAGATCAGCTGGCGCAGGTCCTCGATGGAGTAGATGTCGTGGTGCGGCGCCGGCGAGATGGCGTCGGAGCCCTGGGGGATCATGCGCGTCGCGGCGATGTCGCGGTCGGCCTTCTCGCCCGGCAGGTGGCCGCCGATGCCGGGCTTGGCGCCCTGGCCGACCTTGATCTCCACGGCGGCGCCGCGGTTGAGGTAGTCGGTGTCGACTCCGAAGCGGCCCGACGCCACCTGGACGATGACGTTGTCCTGGTAGGGGTAGAGGTCGGCGTGCAGCCCGCCCTCGCCGGTGTTCCAGAGGATGCCGCAACGGCGGGCCGCCATGGCGAGCGATTTGTGCACGTTCAGCGACACAGAGCCGTAGCTCATCGGGGCGAAGATGATCGGCGTGTCGAGCTTGATGTTCTTGGCGAAGCCGGCGCCGGGCTTGAGCCTGTAGCCGCCGGCGCTGGCCTCCACCTCCACGCTGTCGGGCTGGCTGCCGAGGTAGGTGCGCAGCTCCATGGGCTCGCGCAGCGGGTCGATGGAGGGGTTGGTGACCTGGCACGCGTCGAGCACCAGGTGGTCGAAGATGTTGAGGTAGGGGCGGTCGTTGCCCATGCCGGTGAGCAGCACGCCGCCGGTCTCGGCCTGGCGCCAGGCGGCCTTGCGCAGGGCCGGGGTCCACGAAGGGTTCTCGCGGTAGGCGAGCGGGCTGCGCTCGATGGTGATCGCCTGCGCCGGGCAGTAGGTCATGCAGCGGTGGCAGGCGCGGCAGCGGCTGTGGTCGGGGATGGGGCGGTCGACGAAGGTGTACACGTCCCAGCCGCACTGCTGCACGCAGCGCCCGCACTTGTGGCAGACCTCGCGGTCGATCTTGACGCGGAACTCCGGCTGGACGAGCTGCGCCGACATCAGGACGCCTCCGCCGCGAGGTCGGCGCCGGCGGCCGGCAACGAGGCGGGGCCGGAGAGGCCGGCGACGCGAGCGATCACGGGCTCGCCGGCCCGCGGGGCCCAGATCTCGCTGGGCGCCTCGAGCACCTCGTGCAGCACGCTCTCCTCGCTGGCCACCATGAGGATGGTGCCCTGCCGGGCGGCCACCAGGGGGCGCAGTTTGATGCGGTCGTTGAGGGCGACCATGCCGCCGTTGAAGCCGAGCACGATGGCGAACGGCCCGTTGAGCATCGCCGGCCCGTAGACCGCGCGCAGCGCCTGCGTCAGCTCACGCTCGGGCTCGGCCATGCGGTCGATCTCGCTCCACAGGGGGCTGGCGAGCGCCGTGCAGGCGAGCTCGAGCGGCAGGCCGTGGCGGCGCAGCAGCAGGTCGAAGAGGTAGGCGGCCACCTCGGTGTCGGTGCCGAGGGCGCAGCGGTAGCCGAACTGCTCGAGGTAGCGCCGGTTGATGCCGTAGCTCGAGAGCTCCCCGTTGTGCACCACGGCCCAGTCGAGCAGGGCGAAGGGGTGGGCGCCGCCCCACCAGCCGGGGGTGTTCGTCGGGAAGCGGTTGTGGCCGAGCCACGTGTGGCCCTGGTACTCCTCGAGGCGGAAGAACTCGGCGATCTCCTCCGGGTAGCCGACGCCCTTGAAGGCGCCCATGTTCTTGCCGGACGAGGCTACGAAGGCGCCGTCGACGGCGGCGTTGATGTCCATCACGGTGCGCACGACGACGTCGTCGGCCGGCAGCCCGATGGCCTCGAGCTTGGGCTCGTCGGGCCGCGCGAAGTAGCGCCAGAGCAGGGGCGGGTCGACGATGCCCTCCACCGGGCGCGTGGGGATGGGTTCGGCCTGGTCGACGATGAAGGCGGTGTCGATCACGCACTCGGCCTCGGCGCGGGCCCGCTCGTCGTGGTACATCACCTGGAAGCAGTAGTGATCGGGGTAGTCGGGGTAGATGCCGTAGCCGGCGAACCCGCCGCCGAGGCCGTTGCCGCGGTCGCGCTGCGCCGCCATGGCGCGGATGGCCACCTCGGCGCTCATCGGCGTGCCCGACTCGTCGCAGATGCCCATGAGCCCGCAGCCGCCGTGGATCTTGTACGGCGCCTCCTCGCGGTACGCGGGGCGTGCGTCGGCGGCGCCGGCGAGCGGCGCCCAGGCGGGGCGGCTGGTGACCATGCGGTCGAGCAGCGGATCGGCGGTCATCGGGTCTCCTCGAGGGCGGCAGCGTCGGCGGCGAGCAGCCGCGCCAGCGCCGCGCCGTCGGTGGGCGGCAGGGGCGGCAGGCCGAGCTTGCCGCGCGCCGCCTGCCGGGGCTTGCCAAGCACGCCCTCGGCGGCGAACAGCTCGAAGGCCTGCCGGAGCGCCTCCGGCTGGCCGCCCTGGGCCGCGGCGCGCTCCTTGACGGCGCGCAGCGTCTCGGCGAGGCCGATGCGCGAGGGGCAGAGCTCGAGGCACGTGTAGCACTCGAGGCACTTCCAGGCCTGCCCGCTCGCCAGCGCCGCGTCGAGGTCGCCGTCGAGGATGCGCGCCACGATCTCGTTGGGCTGGAAGTCGGGGTCGACCTTGGCCACCGGGCAGTCGTCGCGGCAGGCGCGGCAGGCGTCGCACTCCTCGAGGAGCCGCAGGTCGAAGGATTCGCGGGCGCGCGCCCGGCCGGCGGCGCGCTCGGCCCACCGCTCGAGGAACGGCTCGACGCTGACGCGGTGCATGCTCAGGCCGATCTCCTCCGGCGCGTGGCCGTAGCAGAGGGCGAGCAGCTCGGTGAGGTACAGCACCGGGACGCCGACGTTCTCGCCGGCGCGTTGCAGGGCCGCCTGGTTGAGGTCGAACTGCTGGAAGCAGCTCGGGCAGACGACGACGAGGGCGTCGACGCCGTGCTCGCCGAGCTCGTGCAGCTTGCGGCGGGCGAGGGCCAGCGAGGCATCGCGCTCGCCCAGCCGGTCGAGGGCGCCGCCGCAGCACTGCATCTTGCTGGGGTAGTCGACGACGCGCGCCCCGAGCGCCTTCACGAGGGACTCGACCTTGGACGGCCGCAGAGGGTCGTCCCAGCTCACGGCCGGCTGGGGCCGAAGGAGGTGGCAGCCGTAGTGCACGGCGAGCCGCATCCCGCCGAGGTCGCGCACGGCGCGGCGGGCGACCGCCGGGGTGCCTTCCACGTCGGCCAGCCACTCCGCGAGGTGCAGGACCCGCAGGCTCTCGGGCCAGGCGAGGCCCTCGCCGGCCAGGCGGCCGTCGACGGCCGTGCGCTCGGCCGAGCTCGCGGTGAGGTGGCGCTGCGTCTCCTTGAAGGTGGAGTAGCAGCCGTTGCAGGGGGTCACGAGGTCGAGGCCGGCGCGCCCGACGATGGCCAGGTTGCGCGCCGCCGTGGCGTAGAAGGCGGCCGGGTCCTTGGCTTTCACCAGGGTGCCCTCCGGGCAGCAGGTGTGGCCCGGCAGCTCGTGCGGCCGCAGTTGCAGGTCGTCGAAGACGAGGCGCGTCGCCTTCTCGATGGAAGGGAAGCGCGCCGGGATGGTGCATCCCCAGAAGACTGCGTAGTCCCTCATGTGCCGCGTGACCTCTCTCCCGTGCCGTCTGGTGCTTCGCCTGGTACGAAAAGCGCTCCCCAGCAGCGATCGACTGGGGAGCGCCATTGCTCCTCTTCAGCGCGGCGGCACGTCACTGTGCCGCCGGCCGGCTCACGGTGTGGCGCCTGCCGGAGGGCCGGCGCCACACCTCGGGCCACCGGCTTCCGCCGGCGGCCCGGAGGCCTTATCTCTCCTCTTCCGCCTCGGCGAGGGTCTCCGGCGAGGCGGGCGCCGGGGACGCCCCGTACGTGGCGTCCGGGAGCACGAAGCCGTGCTGCGTCTCGCGCGCCGGCATCGAGGTCGGGTTCCAACCGCTGCTGCCCATGTGACACCTCCGTGGTCCACAAACGACAAACGCCCCCCGGTCGCGAAGACCGGAGAGCGCCATTGCTCTCTTTGTACATACGAGCGGCACGCCGTTGTGCCGCCCGTACCATAGCATGGATCGGCGCCGCTGTGAAGTGGGCCGCCGTCAGTCCATGGCGTGACTCGCGGTGACCACCGCCTCGGCCACCTCGCGCAGCGACTTGCGCTCGTCCATGGCCAGCTTCTGCAGGCGGCGGAAGGCCTCCGGCTCGCTGAGCCCCTTGGCCATGAGGACGCCTTTGGCCTTGTCGAGCGCCTTGCGGGTCGCGAGGCGCTCGCTGAGGTCGCCCACCTCCCGGGCGAGCAAAGCGACCTCGGCGTAGCGGGCCACGGCGACCTGCATCGCCGGGACGATGTCGTTGCGCGTGAACGGCTTGACCACGTAGCCCATGGCGCCGGCCCGCGCCGCCTGCTCCACCTGGCCGGCCTGCGAGAAGGCGGTCACCATGACCACCGGGGCGATGGACTCCCCGCTGATCGCCGCGGCCGCCTCGATGCCGTTCATCTGCGGCATGTTGATGTCCATGAAGACCACGTCCGGGCGCAGGCTGCGCGCCAGCGCCACGGCCTCAACCCCGTCGCGGGCCTCGCCGACGACCTCATGGCCGTCTTCCTCGAGCATCTCGCGCAGGTCCATGCGGATCAGCGCCTCGTCCTCGGCGATCAGCACGCGCATCTGCGGGCCTCCTCGGGGGTCGTCATGGCGCCGCCTCACCGATCGGCACGCGCACCGTGACACAGGTGCCGCCGGCGCTGGTGACCGTGAGGGAGCCGCGCAGGTCCTCCTCGATGAGGGTGCGCATGATCGAGAACCCGAGGCCCTGCGACTGCTGCGGGTCGAAATCGTCCCCCAGGCCGCGGCCGTCGTCGCCCACGGTGAGCACAAGCGCCTCCGCGTCGCGCCGCAGAGCCACGCGGACGGTGCCGCGCTCGTCCGGCGCGTAGGCGTGCTCGAGGGCGTTGTGCACGAGCTCCGCCAGGGTGAGCGCGAGCGACGTGGCGGTGCTCGCGTCGATCTGCCCGGTGGTGCCGGTGAGGCTCACGGTGATGCGCGAATCGTCGCCGACCACGCCGCTCCGCACCAGGTCGACCACCCGGCGCGCCGCCTCGGCGAAGTCGATGCGCTCGCGCTCCGAGCGCGTCAGCAGGTCGTGGACGGTGGCCATCGCGGAGGCCCGCTCCGTGGCCTCGGTGAGCGCCCGGCGAACCTCGGGGTTGTCGCTGCGCCGCGCCTGGATGCGCAGCAGCGACGCGATCGTCTGCAGGTTGTTCTTGACGCGGTGGTGGACCTCGCGGATGGTGGCCTCTTTGATCTCGAGCTCGGTCTCGCGGCGGCGCGCCTCGGTGAGGTCCTCCACCAGCACGAGGGCGTCCCCGGTCAGGGCCATGGTGCGGTAGCTCAGGACGCGGCCGGCGACCTCCATCTCGGTGGTCATCGCGCCGGCGGCGCCGAGCAGCGGGGAGATCCCGAGCCCTCCCCCGGGCAGCTCGGAGGCGCGCATGCCCGTGACCCTGCCCTCCACGCCGGCGAGGCGCAGGATGGTGACGGCGTTCGGGGAGGCGTAGGTGATCTGCCCCCGGCGGCTGACCCGCAAGACGCCGTCGCCGGCGCTGCGCGTGGTGGCGAACGGGGCGCCGCTGGGCACGTCGAGCAGCGGCCCGGGGCGCAGGGAGTCGAGAAGGTCGCGGGCGGAGTCGATGAAGGCCCGCTCCATGCGGCTCGGCGTGGAGATGGTGTGCTCGCCGAACGTGCGGACCACCACCGCCACGGGCTCCGGGGCCCCGATCGGGAAGGCCTCGGCGATGCTGTGGAAGCCGCCCACGTGGCGGCTCGGGCCCTCGACCCGCCGAGCGCCCTCGAGGGCGGCGTAGGCCTCCGGCTCGGCCTCGCGGGTGAGAAGGCGGCCGGCGCGCGAGGCCGCGATCGGGTCGGCCGCCGTGCTCGGGCGCGCGTCGGCGACCACGGTCAGCAGCCCGTCCGCGCCGAGCACCGCCAGGGCGGTGTCGCCGTAGCCGAGGTCGGCGACGAGCTGCAGGTTGTCGGCGACGTTGACCAGGTGCACGCGCACCGGATCGGGTACGGAGGCTGTCCACGGAGGCTGACGCATCTGGTCAGTATACGTGCGTGGCGCCGCCCGGGTGTTGGCCGCCCAGGCAACGGCATCGGCCGGAGTCCCCGTGCCTTCTGGTTGACCCGGGGGCAATAATGGATGCTGAAGGGGGTATCGGAGCGTGGGTACTGCCGGGCCCGATACCAGGTAGGCCGGGCGACGACGGATCGGGGCTCGGTTGCGGCAGGCGTGGTTCCCGCCGGCCGTGGCGCTCACGGGGCCGTCTTCGCCCTCCCGAGAGGAGAGGGCATGAAACGGAGTCGCTCCATCGTCCTGTTCGGCATGGTGCTCGCCGCCCTGCTGGGGTTCGCAGTGCCGGCGCCGGCCGCGGTGCCGACGCGCAACATCCCCATCGACGGCACGCAGCTCGCCGACGCCTGGCCGACGCCGTTCCAGGTGTTCGAGAACGGCGTCCCGTCGGGGCCGCTGGCGGCGGGCCTGGCGCAGCACGACGGCCGGGACCCCGACCTGGTCCTCAGCCTCTACGATTGGTCCGGCGACCCGGCCCACGCCGGCGCCTACCAGGTGCCCTTCTGGAAGGAGTACACGGGCGTGCACTCCGACGTCTACGTGGCCTGGGACGACCTCGCCGCTCCGCCGGCCTCCACCCAGCAGGACCAGACCATCACCCCGCAGCAGGTCGAGGCCATGGGCAACGAGTTCGACGCCCGCATCTGGGCCTCGGACGTCTTCCACTTCGGCTCGTACCAGCCGCGCGGCGCCGGAGGCGGCCGCGCCGCGATCATGGTCTACAACATCCGCGACGAGGCCTACTGGAGCTCGTATCGCTTCTACATCGCGGGCTTCTTCGACAGCTCCCTCAACGACGAGCTGGAGATCAACGCCATCTTCGTGGACTCCTTCAACTGGAAGGACCGCACCGGGCCGACCAGCCTGCGCCCCTACCTCTACGAGGGCACGGTGGCGCACGAGTTCCAGCACCTGATCCACAACGACGTCGACGGCGACGAGGACTCCTTCATCGACGAAGGCATGGCCGACCTGGCCGAGCAGTTCGTCTACGGCACCGCCACCACCGCGAGCCACATCGGCGAGGCGCTCTACTACCACCGCGACTCGCTCATCGACTGGAAGGGCGAGCTGTTCGACTACGGTGGCGCCGTGCTGTGGCAGGACTACCTGTGGGAGCGCGCCGGCGGCGGCGTGCTCGGCGCGCCTCTCGCCGACCGCGTCAAGCCCGGCTTCGGCCCGTTCGACGACACCGCCGCCAAGTTCGCCGACCCCGGCGATGCGTTCACCTGGAACCTCATCCACGAGCAGACCAACGGCCTCGCCGGCGTGGCCGCCTGGGTAGGCGGCGCCGCGCAGGTCGAGCAGCTCCACCGTGACTGGACGCTCGCCAACCTGCTCGACGGCAAGGTGAGCGAGGCGGCCTGGAACTACCGCAATCTGGCGCTCGGCGGCCCCGACTCGGAGGGCCTCACGATCCAGGACGGCATCAAGTTCTACAACGCCGAGGTCGGCGGCAACATGCCGCCGACCCGCAAGAACGTCTGGCGCCGCGCCGCGACCGAGGCGTGGGGCGCGTACTACCGCAACTTCTACGGCAGCGCGCCCGGCCTGACGATGACCTTCAGCGGGCCGGCACAGGACGGCGTGCCGGCCGTGGCCGGCGGCATGGAGTGGTACTCGGGCCTCGGCAACGCGCTCGAGCGCACCCTGGCCCGGCAGGTCACTGTCGCCGCCGGCGACACGCTCAGGTTCCAGACGTGGTTCGACATCGAGGACCAGTGGGACTACGGGTACGTCGAGGCCTCGTCCGACGGCACGACGTGGGTCAAGCTCATGCAGGTGTCGGCGCTGCCGGCCGCCACGGCCGACGTCAACGGCTCCAGCGCCTGGGACGGCCCCGGCGGCCTTACCGGCAACTCGGGCGGCTGGCAGCAGGCCGAGTTCGGCTTCGGCGGGCTGACCGGCGGCATCTGGATCCGCTTCCGCTACGCGACCGACGAGGCCGTCAACGGTACCGGCTGGTACGTCGACGACGTGAGCGTCGGCGCATACGCGGACGGCGACAGCCCGGCCGGCTGGGTCAGCGACGGCTGGCTGTGGACCAACGGCCTGCAGAACAACGACTGGACGGCCGACGCCTACGTGCCGTGGGCCAAGGCGACAGGCAAGCACTACGCCGTGGTGCCCATCGTGGGCGTCACCGGGCAGGGCATGGCGGGCAGCAAGTGGCTCGCGACGCAGTACACCAAGCAGTTCCGCATCACCGCGGTGATGTCGAACCGGCCCGACGGGGTGTTCGGCTCGATCGGCCGGCTGACCGTCAAGAAGAACAGGTGAGGTGAGAGTGGGGCGGCGGGCGCCGTAAGGAGGCCCGCCGCCCCACGGCGCGTTCGGCCTCAGCTCCAGAGCTGTCGCGCGCCCGAGCGGATCGAGGCGCTGGTCACGCGGCCGAGGGGCTGCTCGTCGGCCGGCGCCTCGGGGCCGGCCTGGACTTCCTCGAACTGCCGTCGCACGGCGTCGCTGAGGAAGCGTGAGCGCTGCGCGTACCCGTGCCGGTCGGCCTTCATCCAGGGCTGCGTGTAGTAGCGCAACGGGTGCGTGACGGAGAGGTGGTTGCGGGCCCGCGTGCAGGCCACGTAGAAGAGACGCCGCTCCTCCTCGACCTCCTCGGCCGAGCCGGTGGCCATGTCGCTGGGGATGTTGCCGTCGGCGGCGTGGATGACGTAGACGGCGTCGAACTCGAGGCCTTTGGCGGAGTGCATCGTGGAGAGCACGAGGTAGTCCTCGTCGAGCAGCGGCGGGCCGGCCAGCTCCTGCGTCGAGGCCGGCGGGTCGAGCACCAGCTCGGTCAGGAACTGGGCGCGGTCGGCGGCGCGGGAGGCCAGGCCCTCGATCTGCTCGAGGTCACGCAGGCGGGCCTGGACGTTGTCGTAGCGGCGCTCGAGCAGCGGCCCGTAGACGCTGCGCACGGCGTGCACCTGGGCCGGCACGCCGCCGGGCTCGGCGCCGGCGAGTGAACGCAGCAGCGCGACGACGTGGGGCCACACGGCCCGGGCCGGCTCCGGCACGCTGACGCCGGCCCAGGCGGCGAAGTCGCCGCCGCTCGCCTTGAGCGCCTCCGTGAGCTTCGCCGCCGTGCGCGGGCCGATGCCCGGCACGAGGCCGAGCACGCGCAGCCCGGCCATCGCGTCGCGCGGGTTCTCAGCCAGGCGCAGGAAGGCGACGAGGTCCTTGACGTGGGCCATCTCGATGAAGCGCAGGCCGCCGTACTTGTGGAAGGGGATATTGCGCCGCGCGAGCTCCATCTCGAGGGCCATGGAGTGCTGCTGCGCCCGGAAGAGCACGCACTGGTGCTTGAGCAGCGTGCCCTGCTCGCGCTGCTCGAGGATGCGCTCGCAGAGCCAGGCCGTCTGCTCGTCCTCGTCGCGGCAGGTGGCGAGCACCGGCCGGCCGCCGCCCTCCTGGGCCGTCCAGAGCTCCTTGTCGCGGCGCTCGGTGGCCTCGGCGATGATCGCGTTGGTGGCCGCCAGGATCGGCGCCGTGGAGCGGTAGTTGCGCGTCAGGGTGACGACGGCGGCGCCGGGGAAGCGCTCCTCGAAATCGAGGATGTTGCGCACTGTGGCGGCGCGGAAGCTGTAGATGGCCTGGGCGTCGTCGCCGACGCAGGTGACGCCGCGGCCGCTGGGGCGCAGCAGCGAGACGATGCCGGCCTGCACGAGGTTGGTGTCCTGGTACTCGTCGACGAGTACGTGGTCGAAGCGCTCGCGCACGCGGGCGCCCGCGGCCGGGTCGGCAAGGAGGCCGTGCCAGAAGAGCAGCAGGTCGTCGTAGTCGAGCACCTGCTGCTGCTCCTTGAGGTCGGTGTAGCGGGCGAAGAGGCGTGCCAGCTCGGGCTCGCCGTCCCGGCACCAGGGGAAGGCCGCCGGCAGCACCTCCGAGAGCCGGCTCTGGGCGTTGACGCAGCGCGAGTAGATGTCGAGGCAGGTGGACTTCTGCGGGAAGCGGGCGCCGCCGCGGCCGAGCCCGAGCTCGGTGCGGGCGACGTGCATGAGGTCCTCGGCGTCGCCGCGGTCGAGGATCGTGAAGTCCGGCTCCAGGCCGAGGTCGCGGGCGTGGATGCGCAGCAGGCGGGCGGCGACAGCGTGGAAGGTGCCGCCCCAGACGCGCCCGCGAGTGTGTGCGGCGAGCCCGGCGCCCGGCCCGACGGACTGCCCGGCGCCCGGCTCTACGGACTGCCCGGCGCCCAGCCTGGCACCCGGCGTGCCGAGCAGGGCGTCGACGCGCCGCAGCATCTCGGCGGCGGCGCGGCGCGTGAAGGTGAGCAGCAGGATGCGCCGCGGGTCGGCGCCGCGCTCGATGAGGCGGGCGACGCGGTGCACCAGCGTGGCCGTCTTGCCGGTGCCGGCGCCGGCGACGATGAGCAGCGGCTCGTCGGAGTGCGTCGCGGCGGCCCGCTGCTCGGAGTTGAGGCCGACGAGGGGGCCTTGGTCGGCGGCGCCGTCGGCCACGGCCGCGGCCCCGAGCGTGTCGTCTGCGTCTGCTCGTGGGGCGAGAAGCTGGAGATGAGCGGGCATCGACGAACTCCTGTTCGGGTGAAGGCCGACGCTAGCAGGGGCGGCGGACGGAAGATGGCGTCCCGCGCCCGCCCGCGGGCCTCAGTCGCCGTCACGCGGCAGGCGCCGCGGCAGCAGGGCGCCGGCCACGGCGCCCAGGAGCGCGGCGACGGCCGCCGTGACGAACGGCCAGTGGAAGGCCGCGGCGACGTCGTCCCAGAGGAGGTTCTCGAGCCGGTCCTTGAGCTGCAGCAGGATCAGGCCCTCGGCGAAGCCGACATCCTTGCCGATGTCCTCGGCGATCGGGTGCGCCACCCGGCGCAGCTCGCCCATGCCGGCTGTGGCGTCGATGGTGCGCGCCTGGTCGAGGGCCACCACGAGGCGGTCCCTGACGGGCAGGCTCAGCCCTGCCTGGGCGCGCGTGACCGCCTGGCCCTCGTCGGCGGCGCGGTTCACGGCCCCGTTCATGGTATGCGCGAAGACGGCCACGAGGACGGCCACCCCGAGGAGAAAGCCGAGCTGACGGGCCGTGTTCAGCACGCCCGAGCCGATGCCCTTGACGCCGCCGGGGACGGCGCTCATCCCGGCGGCGGTGAGCGCCGGCAGGCTGAGGCCGAGGCCGGCGCCGACGAGGGTGCTGCGCCAGAGCACCGCGCCGAGCGGCGCCGAGCGCGAGAGGTACGCGAGGGCGAAGAGGCCGGCGGCGCTGAGCAGGGCGCCGGCCACGGCCAGGGGCCGCGGGCCCAGGCGGTCGACGAGGCGGCCGGCCAGCGGCGTGAGCAGCAGGCCGGCCGCCGGCAAGGTGGTGATCGCGAGCCCCGCCTTGAGCTCCGAGTAGTTCATCATCGCGATCATGAAGATCACCAGCATGAACGAGGTGCCCATCATCGCCGTATCCACGGTGACCATGGCGGCCGTCGCGGCGGCGAACGTGCGGCGGCGGAAGAGGCGCAGGTCGAAGAGCGGGGAGGGGGTGTGGAGCTCCCAGGCGACGAAGCCGGCGAGCAGCACCGCCGCGCCGGCGAAGAGGCCGAGCACCGCCGCCGAGCCCCAGCCCCAGTCGTTGCCCTGGATGAGGGCCAGCGTGAGGCAGAAGAGGCCGGCGGTGCTCAGGCCGACGCCCGCCCAGTCGAGCCGGGCGTCGGCCTGACGCTCGCGCCGGCCGGGGATCAGCACCAGGGCAAGCGCGACCCCGAGGGCGCCGACCGGCAGGTTGAGCCAGAAGATGGCCGGCCAGCCCCAGCGCTCGATGAGCAGGCCGCCGAGCGCCGGCCCCGCGGCCGCGGCCGCGGAGCTCAGGGCGCCGAACAGGCCGGCCGCGAAGCCCTGGCGGCCGGCCGGGAAGGCGCCGAGCAGGATGGCGAGCGCGGTGGGCACCACGGCCGCCGCGCCCACCGCCTGCAGCACCCGGAAGGCGATCAGCGCGTCGACGCTCCCCGCCAGCGCGCAGCCCAGCGACGCGGCCGTGAACGCCGCCAGCCCCGCCGCGAAGACGCGCTTGTGGCCGTAGCGGTCGGCGAGCCTGCCCATCGTCAGGAAGAGCACCGTGAGCACCAGGTTGTAGCCGTTCATCACCCAGGAGACCGAGATCACCGAGCTCTCCAGGCGGCGGATGATCAGCGGCACTGCGACGCTCATCACCGTGGCGTCGGCGAGGGTGAGCACGATGCCGGGGAGCACCGCGAGGAGGACGAGCCAGGCCTGCGCCGGCGGCAGGCCGGGGGCGCCGAGTGGGGTAAGGGCGCCGCCCCCGGCGCCCAAGGAGCCAGCTCGCTTCCGGTCCCGGGCGGTCATGGACGGAGTGTACATGCCTCCGCCGTCCATCGGGCGCCGCCGCGCGGCGGCGGAACGGCGTCCGGCGCGGGGCCGTTGCGCTACAATCCTCGGCATGCTGGTACGCGACATCCTCACGGCGGTGGACCGCCTCGCCCCATTCGACCTGGCCGAGCCCTGGGACCACGTGGGGCTGCAGGTCGGCGCGCCCGACGACGAAGTCGGCGCGCTGCTCGTGACCCTCGAGGCCGACGACGCGGCGTTCGACGCGGCGGCGCGCCTCGGCTGCGGGCTCCTGCTGGCACATCACCCCCTGATCTTCGCGCCGCTCGAGCGCGTCACCGGCGACGACGCGGCCGGGCGCCTGGCCCTGCGCGCGGCGCGGGAGGGCGTCGCCGTGATCGCCGCCCACACCAGCCTCGACAAGGCCCACGGCGGCATCGCCGACATCGCCGCGGGCATGCTGGGGCTCGAGGCGGCGGCGCCGCTGGCGCCGGCCGCCGCCGACGCCCTCAAGCTCGTCGGCTTCGTGCCCGTCGACGACGCCGACCTGGTGCGCAAGGCGCTGTTCGCCGCCGGCGCCGGGGTGATCGGCGAGTACGAGCACTGCTCCTGGGCGGTGGAGGGCCAGGGCACCTTCTTCGGGCGCGAGGGCACCGACCCGAACGTGGGCCAGGCGGGCCGCGACGAGACGGTCGGCGAGCTGCGGCTCGAGGTGGTCTTCCCGCGGCGCCTCAAGCGCCGCGTCGTGGGCGCCTACGTGGCCGCCCACCCGTACGATGAGCCGGCATTCGACCTGTACCCGGTGGAGAACGAGGTCGCCACCCTGGGCCTCGGGCGCCTCGGGGTGCTGCCGGCCGCGCAGCCGCTGGCGGCGTTCGCCG
>JBAZPK010000046.1:0-15201 GCA_041648235.1 Thermoleophilia bacterium | reverse complement strand
TGTGTCCCTGGACACACTCGTCTGGCGCCTGCACAACCTCGGCTGCTGGCCAGACCGAGCCGCCGTCGATGAGCTGTTGTGCAACCCGCGGCTGCGCGAGCTCGATCGGGCGTCCCAAGCCGGAGAGTGGTCTGAGCCTCCGCAGCTGCCCGAGCGGTTTGTGCAGGCTGCGTACGCGGCGACGCTGTGCGGCAGGTTGTCCCGGACGCAGCTTGCCACGTACTTCCAATGCGGTCTGCCGGATCTTCGTGCGTGTCTCGCCGCGTACGGCATCGATGAAGACCTCGCCGAGCTGACCTCACAAGACATCTCGCTCGAGTTCCAGGCGGGCGATCTCGACCTCGTCGCGATGCCCTGTGAGCAAGACTAGGCCCCGGTGCCTGATTCTCGATGCCGGGCCCATCATCGGGCTCCATGAGCTCGGCGCCTGGGCTGCGTTCGTGGATCGGTATGAGGTGGTTGTCCCGCAGTTGGTCCTCAGCGACGAGGCGCTCTTCCACAGCCGAGACGCCGATTCGGGTTTCACGCAACAGATTGATCTGCGGCACGATGTTGTCGCCGGGCGAGTGCTGGTGGCGTCCGCGAGCCTCGTGGCGCTGTCCCGGGTGGCGTCGAGGTTTAGCGAGGCCATCGAGCTGCACGAGGGCGAGCTCGAAGCACTGGCGCTGCTGACCCAGGCGGAGGACTTCGCCGAACACGTCTTCTGCAGCGCCGACGCCGCTGCGATCGAGGGCGCTTGCATGCTGGGGCTGGCGGAGCGGTGTGAGTCGCTCGAGCACCTGTTGGGTCTGGCAGGTCTGGGCAGACCGGTAACGTGGCGGTTCAGCAAGAGGTTCACCGACGCTCACAAGGACGAGGGTCTCAAGCGGGCGGTCACTGGCTTCGGACTGCGCGACTGACTTCGCGGCGGGCGGGCGTCGGTGCCCCGCCTGCTATCCTGTGCGCATCGCTGTGTCCGACGGGAGGCCACATGCCCGACAAACCCTACGAAGACGTCCAGATCGAGGGCCACCTCATCGACTCGCTGATGATGCCGCACATCATGGACGACATCATGGACCTCGACGGCGAGTTCGAGATGCTCACCTTCGACGTTGGGCGCATGAAGGACGACCCCTCGCACGCCGTGATGCGCGTCTTCGGGCGGGACGCCGCGCACCTCGACGAGCTGCTGCAGGCGATCACCGAGTACGGCGTCGTGGCCGTGAAGCCGCAGGACGCCGCGCTCGAGCCCGCCGAGCTGGACGGCGTCTTCCCCGACCACTTCCACGCAACCACCAACCTCGCGACCTTCGTGCGCGTGCACGGCGAGTGGGTCCGCGTGGAGCATCCCGAGATGGACTGCGGCATCCGCGTCGACCCGGCGGCCGGCACGGCCGAGACGGTGGCAATGAGCGACGTCAAGGCCGGCGACCGCTTCGTCACCGGCCACCGCGGCGTGCGCGTGCTGCCACTCGAGCGCTCGCGTGAGAGCCAGCCCTTCGAGTTCATGGCCTCGGCGGTGAGCAGCGAGAAGCCCAAGGCGCAGATCGTGCATGAAGTCGCACGGCTGTTGCGCCAGGTGAAGAAGGAGGGCCGGCTGACGATCGCCGTGGTGGGGCCGGCCGTGATCCACACCGGGGCGGCGCCGAGCCTTGCCCGCCTCATCGAGGCGGGCTACATCGGCGCTGTCTTCGGCGGCAACGCCGTCGCCACCCACGACATCGAGAGCAACCTCTACGGCACCTCGCTGGGCATCAACCTCAAGGAGGGCACAGCCGTGCCCGGCGGCCACGAGCACCACCTGCGCGCCATCAACTCCATCCGGCGCTGCGGCGGCATCGCGGCCGCCGTCGATCAGGGCGTTCTCACCGGCGGCCTGATGTACACGCTCGTCAAGACGGGCACGCCGTTCGTGCTCGCCGGCAGCATCCGCGACGATGGGCCGCTGCCCGAGGTGATCACCGATGTGATGCGGGCCCAGCGGGTGATGCGCGGCTACGCGCAGCAGGCCGGTGCCTGCCTGATGCTGAGCACGATGCTGCACAGCATCGCCGTGGGGAACCTGCTGCCCGCCACCGTGCACACCGTCTGCGCCGACATCAACCCCGCGGTCGTGACGAAGCTGGCCGACCGCGGCTCCTTCCAGGCCATCGGGATCGTCACCGACGTGGGCCTGTTCGTGGAGCAGCTCGCCAACGAGCTCGACGGCGAGATGGGCTGAGAGCGGCCGGCCGGGCAGTCGCCGCCGGCCGGTCGTCGTTCTGTCCATCCGGCGGGGGCCTTCTGCCCCATCCGACAGGCTTCAGGCCGAGCCTCCCGGATATACTCCCAAGTACGTGATTGCTGTCTCCCGACCGCAGCGAGGGTAGCCATGAAGCCACGCCAGATCGTGCCCAACGTGTTCCTGATCGGCTCCGTCGACTGGGACCGCCGCCTGTTCGATTCGCTGATCCCCCTGCCAGACGGAACCAGCTACAACGCCTACTTCGTGCGGGGCAGCGAGAAGAGCGTGCTCCTCGACACCGTCGACCCGCCGATGTGGCCGGAGCTCGCGGCGCAGCTGGACGAGCTCCCCGCCCCCGACTACCTCGTCGTCCATCACGTGGAGCAGGACCACTCGGGTTCCACTCCGGCACTGCTCGAGCGCTACCCCGAGCTCACCATCGTCTGCAACGAGAAGGCAAAGGCGATGCTGATCGACCATCTGCACGTGGACGGCGCCCGCTTCCAGGTGGTCGGCGACGGCGACACGCTCGCCTTGGGCGGCAAGACGCTCACCTTCCTCGCCACGCCCTGGGTGCACTGGCCCGAGACGATGAGCACCTGGCTCGAGGAGGACAAGATCCTCTTCAGCTGCGATTTCTTCGGCTCGCACTACGCCACCAGCGACGTGTTCGCCGACAAGCACGAGGTCTACGACGGCGCCAAGCGCTACTACGCCGAGATCATGATGCCGTTCGGCTCCCAGGTGCTGAAGAACGTCGAGAAGGTCACGCGGTACCCGATCGCCATGATCTGCCCCAGCCACGGACCCGTCTACGACGACCCGCGCTTCATCATCGAGGCCTACCGCGACTGGGCCGGCGGCGAGCCGCAGAACATCGTGTGCATGCCCTACGTGACGATGCACGCCAGCACGCGGCTGATGGTCGACCACCTCACGGCGGCGCTCGCCGACCGCGGCGTGGCTGTGGAGCGCTTCGACCTCACGACCCTCGACGCCGGCGAGCTCGCCAGCTCGCTGGTCCACGCCGGCACGATCGTCATCGGGACGCCGACCGTGCTCGCGGGGCCGCACCCGCTGGCCGCCTACGCCGCCTTCCTGGCCAACGCCCTGCGGCCGCGGGCCAAGTACGCGACCGTCATCGGCTCGTACGGCTGGGCCGGCAAGGCGGTGGAGACGCTGGCCGGCATGATGCCGAAGCTCAAGGTGGAGCTGCTCGAGCCCGTGCTCGCCAAGGGATTGCCGCGGGCGGCGGACTACGCGGCCCTGGATGCGCTCGCCGACACGATCGCCGAGAAGCACCGGGGGCTGGCGCCGCGCAACTTCGCCGACCTTTCCACCTGCCTCGCTGACCGCTGACCGCGTGGACGCGGCCGGGATGACCGCGGCGCCGGCCGGCCGGCGCCGCCATCTGGAGGCGGCTTGCTGACCATCATCACCGGGCTCAGCTCGGCGCTTTCGTACGCCACCAGCGACCTGTTCTCGCAGCGCGTCACGCGCCAGACGCGAGCCCTCACGCAGCTCACCTGGGTGCTCATCACCGGAGTCGTGATCATCGTGCCGGTCGCGCTCCTCGTGGAGGACCTGCCGAGCGGCGCGGCGCAGTGGCGCGCCGCCGGCACGGCGGCGCTGGCCGGCGCCGCGTACTTCGCCGCCTTCTTCTGCCTCCTGCGCGGCCTGCACGTGGGCGACCTCGGGCTGATCTCGGCCATCAACGCTTTGCAGGGCGCCTTCGTCGTGGGCGCCTTCATCCTTCTCGGCCAGCCCGTGACGGTGCTCCTCGGCGTGGCCCTGGCGGTCTGCGTGGTCGGCGGCGCGCTCACGTCGTTCGAGGGGCGCGCCCAGACGGCGAAGGGGGCCTTCTGGGCCTTCGCGTCCGGGATCTCCTTCGCCTGCGTGATGGTCCTCTACGGCTACTCCGGCGAGATCAGCTGGCTCTCCCAGGCGGCGATCTCGCGCACGGTGTCGCTGGCTATCGGGCTGCCGCTCGCGCTCCTCACCGGTAGCCTGGCGGTGCCCAGGAGCCACCGCGTGACGGCCGTGGGCGCCGGCGTCCTCGAGCTCTGCGGCCTCCTGCTCGTGACCATCTCCCTGTCGCTGGGGCCGCTCACCGTCGCCGGAGTCACGACGACGCAGTTCGGCACCTTCGCGGTGATCCTCGGCTTCGTCTTCCTCCACGAGCGCCCCCGGCCTCACCAGTGGCTCGGGATCGTCTGCACGCTGGCCGGGGTGAGCCTGCTCGCGGCGCTGACGTAGCCGGCGCGCCGCCTGCCGCCGTGGGGCTTGCCACGCGCGGGCCGCTCTGGGCTAGACTTGGTGCGTCACACCGGGGACCCGGCGCCGCACCCGCGGGCCGCCGCGCCGCGCCCGGCCGTTCAGGAAGGAGCCACTGACCTCCATGAGCGACCACTTGATCGACGACCGCCACCTCACGCAGACCAGGGCCCTGTTCGCCCAGTGCCAGGAAGTGATCTCCGGCGGCGAGTCCAGCTACGCGCGCCTCATCGGCACGCGCCCGATCGTCATGGACCGCGGTGAGGGCGCCCGCTTCTACGACGTGGACGGCAACGCCTACATCGACTGGTGCCTCGGGTACGGGCCGATGCTCTTCGGGCACCGGCCCAAGCCCATCC
The DNA here is from genome assembly GCA_041648235.1 of Thermoleophilia bacterium. GTDB lineage: Bacteria > Actinomycetota > Thermoleophilia > UBA2241 > UBA2241 > CAIXSE01. The sequence goes on along the minus strand of JBAZPK010000046.1, from coordinate 10,362 downwards.
TCGACGCCATCATCGCCCAGATCACCGAGGGCGGCATGCTCTACACGTTCCCTCACGAGCTCGACTACGAGGTGGGCCGCAAGATCGTGCAGGCGGTGCCCGGCATCGATCAGGTGCGCTTCGCAAACTCCGGCAGCGAGGCGACCCAGGCCGCCATCCGCCTCGCCCGCGCCTACACCGGCAAGGACAAGATCCTCAAGTGGGAGGGCAGCTACAACGGCTTCCTCGACTGCCACGCCTTCTCGCACATGCCGGCGCTCGAGGCGGCGGGCACCGAGCGTTACCCGCGCACGCTACCCTCGCAGGCCGGCATCCCCAAGGCCGTCGAGGGCACGGTCGTCGTCGGCTGCTTCAACGACCTCGACGCCGCCGAGGCCCTCATCAAGCGGAACGCCGACCAGCTCGCGGCGGTGCTCAGCGAGCCCATCCTCGCCGACGCCGGCATCATCCCACCCGAGCCCGGCTTCCTCGAGGGTCTGCGCCGCATCTGCGACGAGAACGGCGTCCTGCTGATCTTCGACGAGATCATCACCGGCTTCCGCGTGTCGCTCGGCGGCGCTCAGGAGCTGTACGGGGTCATCCCGGACCTCACCTGCGTGGCCAAGGCGGTCGGTGGCGGCACGCCGGGGGCGGCGGCCTTCGGCGGCAAGAAGGAGATCATGCAGCTCGAGGCCGACGGCGTCGTCCTGCACGGCGGCACCTACAGCGGCAACCCCCTGACGCTGGCGGGGATGAACGCCTCGCTCGACATCCTCATCGAGCATCGCGAGCGCGTCTACGGGCACCTCAACACGATCGCCGATGCGATGGTGCGGGGGATGCGGGGCATCTTCGCCGAGCAGGGGGTGCCCGCGTACATCGGCCAGGTGGGGCCGATGTGGCAGGTGTTCTTCGGCCACGAGGAGCCGGTGACCCGCTACCGCCAGGCGCGGGCCAGCGACACCCGCTTCTTCAGCCACCTCCAGGCCGAGTGCCAGATGCGCGGCGTGTACTTCCACAACTTCAACTTCGAGCGCTTCTTCGCCAGCACCGCGCACACCAAGGCCGAGGTGGACGAGAGCCTGAACGTGATCGCCGCGGCGACGAAGGTCGTGAAGGCGCGGCTCGGGAGCCTGCCGGCCGGGGTGTGAGGCGGCGCCGGGAGGCCTGCCGCCTCAGTCCGCCGCGGCGTAGGGCGCGAACCCCTGCTCGGCGAAGTGAGGGTCGAGGCCCAGGTACTCGCGGATGCCGAGGCGGCGCATCACCACGAAGCTGACGCAGTCCACGAGGCTCAGGTTGCGGCGCCCGGCGGCCAGCAGCGTGGACTGGCCGATGGCGTGGTCTGCCTCTGTGACCCACGCCGTGCCGATCATCGGCAGGAGTCCATCGACGAGCGTGCGGAGGGCGTCGAGCCCAAGCCGGCGCTGGACCAGGGCAGAGGTCTCGACAACGACGTAGTTGGTGGCCAGGAACCCTTCGCCGTTGTCGAGCCCGCCGCTCCAGGCCGGGAACACGAGGGCGTGGCCGGCATCGTCGGCGTCGAGCAGCGCGAAGAGGGCCGACGTGTCGACGAAGACGCTCATTCGTCGATGGAGTCGGCGAAGTACTCATCGTGCCGAGCGGAGACGTCGCCCAGGCCAGAGCGGAACCGGCCGCAGGCCGCCACGGCCCGTGCGCGGCGTTCCTCAAGAGAAACGCCGCCCACGGGCTGAGCGATGCACCGGTCCACGGCCTCACGCACCACAGCGGAGATGGACACGCGACGCCTGGCAGCTTCGCGGCGTACCGCCTCCACCTCTGACTCCGTAAGCTGGATCTGCATGCGGACCATGACGCCTCCGTCTCTAAATGGACACCATGATGGCATCCAGCCCAGTATGATGGCATCAGGCGAAAGCGACAAGAGTGACGATCGCCGCCGCGGCGGCTACAGGCTCAGGGACCAGAAGACCTGGTAGGCGACGACGGCGGCGAAGACGCCGGTGAGCAGGACGGCGGCCACCAGGGCCGCGCGGTAGACGCGCAGCCGCCACAGCAGCAATGCACCGACGGTCACGACGCCGATCTTGAAGGCGGCGGCGGGCACGGTGCCCTGCTGGAGGAAGTAGCTCATCACGCCGTTGGACTCGCTGGCGAAGCCGAGCCCGATCACGTGGCGCGTGAGCAGCAGGTCGGCGACGTTGAGCGCCCAGAGCTCCACCAGGAGCCAGAGCAGGGCTTGGCGGCCCCGGGGGCCGAGGGGGACGCGGTGCACCCGGGGCCAGGGGCTCAACGCGGCACCGCGACGGTCCGGATTCCGCTGAAGGAGCTGCCGCCCTCGACGAGCAGGGCCACCGTGTTGCCGCTGACCGCCACGTGCACGACTCTGCCGTCGACCTCGGCCACCGCCATGGCTGCGCCGCCTGGCAGCCGCACGGCCAGCACGCGAGAGCTTCGGCCGGCGCCCGGCCCGTCGCTCTGCGCCCACGCCGCCAGCCCGCCCTCGGCAGCAGGGGCGCTCACCTCGGGCATGGACGCGAGCACGCGCACCGCGGCCGTGTCGAGGTCGTAGGCGAGTACCTGGCCGCCGACGCCGGGCAGGAGGCGGGACCAGACGAGAGTGCGGCCCGCCAGGGCGATGCCGAGGAGCGTGGTCTGGCCGGCGGCGTACGGCGCGATGGACCAGGCGCGCTGCGCCTGCAGGTCGCGCACCTCGATCACCGGCGGCCGGCCGGGGGGCCGGGCCAGCCAGGCGACGAGATCGCCGGCGAGGGCCGGCCACTCGAGGGAGGGGCCTGAGGTCACGAGCGAGCGGCGGCCGGCGGCCAGGTCGGCGAAGATGAGGCGTTCCGAGGCCTCGCCGCCTCCGGCGCCGGGGCCCGCTTCGACCCAGGCGGCGCGGCTGCCCGAGACGGCCGGGGCGCCGCGCACGCCCTCCGTGCCGGGCAGCCGCTGGCGCCGCCGGCCCTCCGCCGAGTACACCCAGACGCCGGGCGCCGCGGCGGGCGAGCCCACGGACCAGGCGACGTACTCCGCGGACGCGCTCAGCCCTTGCAGGTCGGCGGCTCTCCGGGCGGTGCCGAGCAGCTTGCGATGACCCGTGCGGAGATCGACAAGCACCGTGAAGGGCCCCTCCGTCCAGGCCAGGTTGTCGCCGCCCAGCGCCAGATCGCGGGCGGGCAGGCGCTGCGGCGTGGCGACCTGAAGGGCACGGCCGTCGCGGGTGACCGTGGGCCGCCAGGAGGCGAGCGATTGCTCGTACCAGTAGCCGCCGGCCCCGAACGCGGCACCCAGGGCCAGCACCACCAGGGCCCAGGCGAGGGCCCGGACGTCAAAGCGGCTGGAGGGCGAGCCCGAGCCGGCGGCGCCCAGAGCCGGCCCGGCCGCCGGCGGCGCCGCAAGGGGAGGGGCCGGCGGCGGCGCAGCCGCTCCGCCGGCCCCCTTCAGCACCTCCGGCACAGGTGCAGGAGGTCGGCGTACACGCCGTACGCGGTCTGGGGCACCAGGGCGTGCCGCTCCGAGACGACCACATCTGCCATGAGGTCGGTGTGCAGCACGGCGCCGAGGGACTCGCCGCTCAGGGCTGCCAGCGGGTGATCGATGTCGAGCTCGATGGCCCGGACGGCGCCGCGCACGGCGCCGTCCGGGCCCCGCTCGACGGTGGTCACGAGCCGCAGGCGCTCGCCGTTGGCGCGCGCCTGAAGGATGCGCTCCGGCGGCACCTCCGCCAGGCTCTCCCTGGCGATGTCCGCCGGCGTGAGGCCGGCGTCCATAGCCACGTTGGCGAGCGCCGCCGCTTTGAAGGCGGCGTCCCAGCCCTCGAGGTCGTGGCTCGGGTCGGCCTCGGCGTAGCCCTCCATCCGCACCTGCGCCAGGGCGTCGGCGAACGTCCGCCCCGTGCCCATGGCGTCGACGATGAAGTTGGTCGTGGCGTTGAACACCGCCTCGAAGCCCAGCAGGGTACAGTCGGGCAGGGCGAATTCGAGCAGGCTGAACACCGGCAGGCCGTCCATCACGGTGCTCTCGAATCGGATGCGCCGCCCGGCGGCGTCCGCGGCAGCCTTCAGCCGGTGCCAGTTCCAGGCGATCGGCCCTTTGTTGGCGGTGACCACGTCCATGCCGAGGGCGAGAGCCGACTCGATGTGGCCGGTAGCGACCGGCGCGGCCACCGCCTCCATGACGGTGAGCTCGACGAGCAGGTCGGCACGAGAGACGGCGAGGAGCTCGGCGGCCGGCCGCGGCGGCTCGGGCGGCGCCGGCGCGGTGCCGGCGGCCGCCAGTACGGCCGCCGCCGGCAGCCCCTCCGGCGCCAGGAGGCTGCCACGGCGCGTGCCCACGGCGCTCACCAGCACGCGCAGGTCGTGGCGCTCGGCCAGCACCCTCTCCTGGCGGGCGAGCAGGGCGCAGAAGCTGCGCGCGACGCCGCCGAACCCGAGGAGGCAGAGGCGCACCGTGCGCAGGCCGCCGGCGGCCGCCGGGGGCCGGCCGGGGCCGGCGGCCGCAGGCTGCCCGGCCGTGCTCATCGCACCGAGCGCGAGAGGTCGGCCACGGCCTGCACGAGGCGCTCGAGCTCGGCGGCCGTGTTGTACGGGGCGAGGCCCACGCGGATGAGGCCGCCGCGCTCGAGCAGGCCGAGCAGCTCCACCAGGCGCAGCGCGTAGAAATGGCCGTCCCAGGTGAAGAAGCCCCGGGCGCCGAGCGCCCGGCAGGCCTCCGCGGCGCTGAAGCCGTCGAGCGTGAAGGACACGGTGGAGGTGCGCGGGCTGCCCTCCGGCGGCCCGTAGAGCGTCACGCCGGGGAGGCCGCCGAGCTGCTCGCGGAGCCAGCTCGCGAGGGGCTGCTCGTGGGCCTCGGCGGCCAGCATGCCGGCGACGACCGCCCGGCGCCGGCCCGTGAGGCCGGCGGGCAGGCGGTCCCGCACCATCCCGAGGTGTCGCTCGCCGAGGTCGGCGATGAACTCGATGGCCGCCGCCGTCCCGGCGAGGCCCTCGTGGTTCAGCGTCCCCGTCTCCCACACGGACGGCGGCTCCGGCTCCTGGGTGCGCAGACGCACGGGCTCGAGCCGCGCCGTCGCGTCGCGGCGCGCATACAGGAGGCCCACGTGGGGGCCGAAGAACTTGTATGCCGAGCAGAGCAGGAAATCGCAGCCGATGGCGACGACGTCGATCGGCCCGTGGAGCGCGTAGTGCACGGCGTCCACGACGCTCCAGGCGCCGGCCGCGCGCGCCAGCCTGGCCGCCCGGGCGACATCGTTGACCGTGCCGACGGCGTTGGAGGCGTAGCCCACGGCGACCAGCCGGGTGCGGCCGGGCCGCACCAGCTCCTCGAACGCCTCCCAGTCGAGGGTGCAGGTAGCGGGGTCCACCGGTACCTCCCGCACCACGACGCCACGCTCGGCCAGGCGCAGCCAGGGGCCCCGGTTGGCCTCGTGGTCGAGGGCGGTGATCACGACCTCGTCACCGGGGCGCAGCTCGCGGGCGACCGCTTCGGCGAGGAGGTAGGCCAGGGTGGTCATGTTGGCGCCGAAGCTCACCTCGGCCGGGCCGGCGCCGAGGAAGTCGGCGGCCGCGGCGCGGGCCTCGTCGATGATGGCGTCGGTCTCTTCGCTGGTGGCGAAGAAGCCGTGGACGTTGCTGTTGTGCTCGGCCAGGTAGCCGGCGACGGCGTCGAGCACGCGCCGCGGCGTCTGCGTGCCCCCGGGGGCGTCGAGGTAGACCACCGGGCGGCCGTCCATCATCCGCTTGAGGGCGGGGAACTGGCTGCGGACGTAGGCGACATCGAGCTTCGTCATCGGTCTCCCCCTCGGGCCGAGCCTGTAGCATGGGTGCCGGCCGCTGCCGGTGCGGGTAGTGTAACGCTCGCCGTGCCGGAACGCCGCCGGCGGGGCAGGATGGAGAGGCATGGCCATGAGCGAGGACATCCGGAGGGCGCTGGACCGCGAGTTCGCGGTGCTCTGCTTCGACTGGGACGGGACGGCCGTCACCGACCGCCGCGCGGACGCCGCGGCTGTGCGCAGCCGGGTGGAGCGCCTCTGCGCCCTGGGCGTGGACGTCGCCGTCGTGAGCGGCACCAACGTCAAGAACGTCGACGGCCAGCTCAAGGCGCGCCCGGACGTCTCGGGCCACCTCTTCCTCTTCCTCTCCCGGGGCTCCGAGGTGTACGTGGTGGGCCCGGACGGGCCGCGGCTCCTGGAGCGGCGCCAGGCCACGGCCCAGGAGGACGCCCAGCTCACCGCGGCAGCCGAGGCCGTGCGCCACAAGCTGGTCGCCGGCGGCCTCGACATCGACATCGTGTACGACCGCCTGAACCGCCGGAAGGTCGACCTCATCCCCGAGTGGCCGGACCCGCCCAAGGCGCAGATCGCCGAGCTTCAGGAGCGCGTCAACGCGCGGCTCGCCAGAGCCGGCATGCGCGGGGTGGGCGAGGCGGTCGATCTGTCGCGCGCGCTCGCGCGGCAGGCCGGCCTGGACCACCCCGGCATCACCAGCGACCTCAAGCACGTCGAGATCGGGCTCACCGACAAGCGCGACAGCATGCGGTACGTGCTGCGGGCACTTCTCGAGGGACGCGGCCGCCGGCCGGAGGACATGCTCGTGCTGGGCGACGAGTTCGGCCCCGTGGGCGACAGCGAGGGCAGCGACTACCTCACGCTCATCCCGGAACTGAGCCGCTCGACCTTCGTGAGCGTGGGGGTGGAGCCGAACGGTGTGCCGCCGCGGGTGCTGCCGGCCGCCGGCGGCCCCGCCGTCTTCCTGAGCATCCTCGACGACCAGTTGGCGCGCCGTGAGGCCGTGGCGCGCGAGAGCTTCCCGGCGCCCACCGCCGAGCCGGCCTGGCGCTTCGCCGTCAAAGGCTTCGACCCGTATCGCGAACGCGAGGTCGAGACCTGGCTGACGGTCGCCAACGGGGAGACTGGCACCCGGGGAGCCGTCGAGGAGGGCTCGGCGGCGAGCACGCCGGCCACCTTCGTGGCCGGAGTCTTCGGCGACGGCACCGGCGACCCGGCCGTCCGCCAGCCGGTGCCGGCCCCGGATTGGACCGGCCTGCGGCTGCAAGCGTGGGGGAGCGTCGTGAGCCTCGCCAACGGCGAGCTCCTCGAGCACGAGCGCGTCCTCGACATGCGCCACGGTGTGGTGTACCGGTACTGGCGGCAGCGCCTGCGCAGCGGCCACACGCTGCGCGTGCGCACGGCGCGCTTCGCCTCGCTGGCCGACCGGCAGCTGCTCGCCGTGCGCGCCGAGGCCATGCCGGAGGAGGAAGGCGGGCGCTTCGTGTGGGCCGCCGCGGTCGGCGTCTCGTACGCCGGCGGCGCCACCAAGGAGACGGAGTTCCAGCGCTCCGACACGCCGGGCTTCGTGGCCCGCACCCGGGGCCGCCACGGCGGCGGCCACGTGCTGGCCCTGAGCACCCGCCCGGCGCCCGGCTCGCCCGTCACGCGCTACCTGGAGCAGGCGCGCGACGTGATCGGCGGGCGCCTCGAGCCGGGTGACCCGGCCACCGTCGACCGCCTGGCGGCGATCGTCTCGGCCCGCACCCGGGTGCCTTCGACGGAGACGGCGCGCCGCGCCCTGGCGCGGGCGGAGCAGCTCGGCTACGACGAGCTGCTCCGGCGCCACCGCGCGGCGTGGGAGCAGCGCTGGCGCGACGCCGACCTCGTCGTCGCCGGCGACCCCGCCGACCAGCAGGCGCTGCGCTTCAGCATCTACCACATGATCAGCACCGGCCACCCCACCAAGGAGACGGTCTCGGTGGGCGCCCGCGGGCTCGGCGGCATGAGCTACTTCCTCCACGTCTTCTGGGACTGCGAGATCTTCGTGCTGCCCTTCTTCATCTATACGCACCCCGAGACGGCCCGCACCCTGCTCACGTACCGCTTCCGTAACCTCGCCGGGGCGCGCGAGAAGGCCCGGGACATGGGCCACAAAGGGGCCCTCTACCCGTGGGAGTCGGCCGACAAGGGCGTGGAGACCACGCCGCCGTACGGCTACGGGCCCGACGGCGAGATGGTGCCCATCCTCAGCGGCCTCATGGAGCATCACATCTCGGCCGACGTGGCCTGGGGCGTGTGGGAGTACTGGAAGGCGACCGCTGACGACGCCTTCATGGCCGCGATGGGCGTCGAGATGATGCTCGAGACGGCGCGCTTCTGGGCCTCTCGGGCTTCGCTCGGCGCCGACGACCGATTCCACATCCGCCTCGTCGTGGGGCCGGACGAGTACCACGAGGGCGTCGACGACAACGCCTACACCAACGTGCTGGCGCGCTGGAACATCGAGAAGGCCGTGGAGGCGCTCAACTGGCTCGAGCGCGTCGACTCGGGCTACGCCGAGGAGCTCCGCCGCCGGCTCGTACTCACCGACAACGAGGTGGACCAGTGGCAGCTCGCCGCCCGGGCGCTGGTCGACGGCTTCGACCCGGTGACGAACGTGTTCGAGCAGTTCGCCGGCTTCTACCAGATGGAGGACGTGCCCATCGAGAAGCTGCGCCCGCGCCCGATGCCGGCCGACCTCCTCCTGGGCCGCGAGGTCACCCTGCAGGCCAAGGTGGTCAAGCAGGCGGACGCGGTGATGCTCTGCCACATCCTCTCGGACGAGTTCAGCGACGAGGTGCTGCGCGCCAACTACGACTACTACGAACCCATCACCTGCCACGGCAGCTCGCTGAGCCCGGGCATCCACGCCGCCGTGGCGGCGCGGCTCGGGCGCCTGGGCGACGCCGTGGAGGATTTCAAGATGGCGGCCGCCATCGACCTGGCGGACAACATGGGCAACGCTGCCGCCGGCCTGCACATGGCCACCATGGGCGGCCTCTGGCAGGCCGCGGTGCAGGGCTTCGCCGGTATCCAGCGGCGTGGCGGAGCCCTGCTCATCGACCCGCACCTGCCGCCCACCTGGAAAAAGGTGAGCCTGCCGCTGCGTTTTCGCGGCGCGCGCCTGCAGTTCGATCTCAAGCGCCATCGCGGTGGCGACGAGGTGGGTATAACCATAGAGCGCGCCCCGGTGCGGCTCATCCTCGACGGCGAGGAGCAGGAGTTCCGCGCCGGCACGTATCGTCTGCGGCGCGCCGACGCGGGGCCTTGGGAGGTGGTCACGCGATGACGGTACTCATCGCCGTCTCAGACGCGCAGACCGACCGCGAGCTGGTCGCCAGCGCGCGGGCGCTGGCGGCGGCCGCCGGCTGGGAGGCACGTGCGGTGCACGTGCGCGAAGCCGGCGGCCCCGGCTTGGCCAGCGCCGACCTCCCCGACCTCGAGCTCATCGACCTCACGGGGGAGGCGGCCGAGCAGATCGCCGGCCTCGTGGCGCAGGCCCGGGTGGACGTGCTCGCCGTGGGCCTCCGTGCCGCCGTCGGGCCGAAGGCCACATCCGCCTTGGGGCACGTGCCCAAGGCGCTGCTCGGCCGCTCGTCGGCGCCGGTGCTGCTGGTGCGGCCGGGCATGCGCCCGCTCACCAGCCTGCGGCGCCTCCTCGTGCCCATGGAGGGCAGCCCGTCGGCCTCGGCCGCCATGAAGGCCGCCGACGATGCCTTCTGCGCCCGCGGCCGCGAGATCGTGATGCTCCACGTGGTCACGCCCGGCACGCCGGCCGAGAGCGGCAGCCTGCCGGCGCCGCGCATCGTCGACCAGGAGCACTACGAGTGGAGCGCCTGGCAGGAGGAGTTCACGATGCGCTTTGCGCAGTGCCCCGAGGGCGGCCGGCACCGCGTGAGCGTGCGCGTCGGCACGCCCGGCCCGGTGATCGCCGCGGAGGCGAAGGCCTCCGGCGCCGAGCTCATCGTGCTCTCCTGGAGCGGCAGCTTCGCCGGCGGGCACGGCGCCGTGGTCAAGGCGCTGCTCGCCACGGCGCCGTGCCCGCTGCTGATCGTCCCCGGCGGGCCCTCGGCCGTCTGACAGCCCCGCCCCGCCGCCCACCGGCCGCGGGGTGACTACACTTCCGGCCGGGTGGCCGCCCGCCGGCTACGCCTACGATGCCGAGCGCGGCCTCTACTACTTCTCGGCCCGCTACTACGACCCGTCCACGCGCCAGTGGACCACCGGCGACCCGGCCAAGGCCGACGGGGAGGAGAGTGCGTACCAGTACGACGGGGGGGATCCTGTTGGGAAGGTGGATCTGAGCGGACGAGAGGGAGGTTGGGACTCCTCGCCCTACTTCCGATGGGTGCGGGGGATGGTTGTCGGTACGGGTAAGTACATGACCAACAGTGACAAGTGGTATCAATACTGGAGATACCGCCGATCACCGTGATGTATCGAGGGGCCGCTATCACGGACGAAGTCACGTCTAGAGGCTTGATGCGGGTTGTCAGCCCAGGCAGGAGGCGGACATGGACGTACGAAGAGGGTCTCCAGCACGGCAACCTCGTGATTGGAGCACGAGATGGACGCTTCGCTGGAGACCCTCGTCA
>JBAZPK010000045.1:0-15284 GCA_041648235.1 Thermoleophilia bacterium | reverse complement strand
GGTCGAAGAAGGCCGAGAACCACCTCGCTCTGCTCCAGCTGGCCAGCGGCCTGATCGCCTTCAAGAAGGCGCACGCCGCACGCCTCGCGGCGGCCCTACAGGGATAGGTCCTAAGTCTTACGCGCGCGTCACTGCGTGTAGTGCGCGTCCCGCATCAGCGTCTGTGGCCAGTCGGGTGCGAGCGCGATGCCGTCGATGGTCGCCGTCTGGCCGGCCACCGCGGTGTTGACAAGGAAGTTCATCATCGGCACCTGGTCCTGCAGGATCTGCTGGGCCTGCTTGTACAGGTCGGAGCGCTTCGCCGCGTCGAGCTCGGTCGAGATCTGCTGGCTGAGCGTGTCGAACTGCGGCTCCTTCCAGCGCGAGTAGTTCCAGGGAGCCGTGCTGGTGAGCGCGAGCTGGAAGTAGGCGTTGGGGACGGCCCTGGTGCCGTAGTCGACGATGCTGAATGCCGCCTGGTACCAGTTGTCCGTGCCCTTGTCCGCGTAGTACACGTCCACGGGCACCTGCTGGATGGAGACGTCCACGCCGATGCTCTTCATCTGAGCCTGCCAGGCCGTGGCGATGGCCGGCACGGGGTCGGCGGTCTGCGCCACGAGCTTGATCTCCAGGCCGCTGGCGTAGCCGGCGTCGGCGAGCAGTTGCTTGGCCTTCTCCGGGTCGTACGCCACGGATGTGTCGAGGTAGTCGGCCGCATAGGCTGGGCCCACCAGCGTGCCGTTGCCCGGCTCGGCGAGGCCCGGGGCCACGAGGTCGATGATCGCCTGGCGGTCGGTGCCCGCCATGATGGCCTGGCGCACTCTGAGATCGCTGCCCGGCTTCTGGTCGGTGCGGATCTGCAGTTCAAAACAGTAATTGGTCGGCGTCGAGACGGTCTTCAGTGACGTGTTCGTCTCGACCGTCTGCTTCTGCTCGGCGGTCAGGCCGCCCACCCAGTTGAGCGTGCCGCCCTGCAGGCCTTCCACCTGACCGGCGATGTCCGGCGAGTAGATGAAGTCGACCTCGTCCAGGTACGGGAGCTTGTTGCCCTCGGCGTCCGTGCCCCAGTAGCTGGGGTTCTTCTTGAGGATGGCGCGGTCCTCGGCCGAGATGGACTCGAGCACGAACGGGCCTGTGCCCACCATCTCCTTGGCCGGGTCGGCGACGTCCTTGCAGAGCATGAGCGTGCGGTAGTCAGTGAGCGAAGCCGGAAACTCGGCGTCGACCGATTCGAGCGTGAAGGTGACGGTCGCCGGGTCGGTAGCCTCGACGCTGACGATGTTGCTGTACACGTCGGCCATCGGCGAGCCCAGCTCCTTGCTGCGCAGGCGGTCCATGGTGTAGACAACGTCGTCGGCGGTGAAGGCCTTGCCGTTACTGAACGTGACCCCATCCCGCAGCTTGAAGACCCACACCTTGCCGTCGGCGGAGCTCCACTCGGTGGCCAAGGCCGGCTGCACCGTGAAATCGGCGCCCAGCGTCACGAGCTTCTCGTAGACCTGGGCCTGAAGCTGGATGTCGGGCACGGCGCCGGCGAACAGCGCCGGGTCGAAGTTGGCGTTGCCGGGCTGGGCGCCGATCTTGAGGATGCCGCCCGTCTGAAGCGTTCCGGTGCCGGTGGTGGAGTCCGGACTGGTGGAGTCGCCGCAACCGCTCCCCGCGACGCTGAGTGCCACGATGAACGTCAGGACGGCTACCACCGCGATGAAGCGGCCGATCCTCCCCCGTGACAGGATGCTCTTCTGTCTCACCGATGCTTTCATGTACGTGAACTCCCCCTTCTACTCGACAACGTGCGAGGCACGTTCTGACGGCGTCTCCGGCCGTTCCCCCCGCGTGCGGGCGAGCGCCCCGCCGTGGACGTCACGGGCACGCGGACCTGTTGGTGCCGTACAGGGCACACTAGCGTCATAGCCGGGCGTGTCAAGGCAGACCGCGCCACTCGGCGCGAGGAGCCTACGGCGAAGGGAAGAAGGAGGGCGCGGTGGCGGGAGCGACGGGGCTCGAACCCGCGACCTCCGGCGTGACAGGCCGGCGCTCTAACCAGCTGAGCTACGCCCCCGCGAAAGGCTGCAGAGCACCGGCCAGGGATGCCTGAAACCGGCCGCTGTGCGGCGAATCGGCAGTCTAGCACACGCCACCGGGCGCGGCAAAACGGCTAGGCGGGGCCGCGCCGGGAGCCGGCGCCGGCGGTCTCCGCCGCCGGGCGATGCCCGGAGCGGCTCCCTGCCACGACGCACTGGGCAACGGCGTGGCCGAACCACGCCGGTCCCGGCAGGCCGGAAGAGCCGCGCCGAGCGCCCGCGATAAGCGAGTCCTCGTAAGCCGTGACGATGGCGTCGGTGACATGCCGCCACGAGAGGTCGGCGGCGGCGGCGATACCGGCGGCAGCCAGCCGCCGCCGCCGCTCCTCGTCGCCGAGAAGCTCGGCCAGGGCGTCGGCCAGGGCCGACGGCTCGCCGGGCGGCACCAGGCGACCGGCGATGCCACCGCGGAGGACGGAGCGATAGCCCGGCAGGTCGGAGGCCACCACCGGCACGCCGGCGGCCATCGCCTCAGCGAGGACGATCCCGAAGCTCTCGGCGGCCAGCGATGGCGCGCACACCAGCTCCGCCTCGGCAAGCTGTGCGACCTTCACGTCGTCGGCCACCCAGCCCAGGGGTTCGACGCCGCGGAGGTCGGGGGCCTCGAACAAACTGGTGCGCGCCGCCTCGAACACCTGTCTGCGGCTGGCGCCGGCGATCACCAGCGATGCGTGTGGCAGACGCTCCCTGAGGCGCGCGAACGCCGGCAGCAGCACGCTGAGCCCCTTGCGCCGGTCGGCCCGGCCGATGAAGAGGATACGGCCCTTGACCTTCGCCGCCCCCAGCGCCGGCGCGTACTTCTCCACCGCCAGCCCGTTAGGGATGATGCGGTAGTCGCCGGGGAAGCGGCCGGCGGGGTATTCGCGGGCGGCCTCCGAGACGGCGATGCGCACGTCGATGCAGCGCATCACCGCAGCGGCCAGCCAGGCGAGGCGCTCGTAGCCAAACGACCTGACCAGCGCGGCGTGGAAGGTCCCCACCACCGGCGAGGACGCCAGCAGCACGGCCGCGCCGGCGACCGTGGGAGTGCACGGCTCGTGCACATGCACCACGTCGAAACGCCCGTAACGAAGGGCGCGGTCCATCCGCGTGAACACCCGCGGCGAGAGGCCAAGGTAGGCTCGGGAGCCGTTGGAGGGCACCGGCACCGCCGCGCCCATGGGGATGAAGCGCTCTGCCCAGGGCTGCTGGCGGCTGTCCACGGAACGCCGGCGGGGGGTGAGAGCGCCGACGGGCGCGATGATCCAGACCTCGTGACCGCGCCCCTCGAGCTCGGCCGAGAGATACTCGACATGGTTGTTGACGCCGCCGGGCACGGTCCAGGAGTACGGCGTCACCAGACCGACACGCATTGCCCCTCCCGCCCTCAGGCGTCCCGGTCGAGCCAGAAGCGGCTCCACCACACGGCGGGGGTGGCCGGCCACCCGGCGCCCGCCGAACCCTTGATCCGCGCCGCGAACAGGACGGCGATGAGCAACAGCGGCCACCTGGCACGCGCCGGGCTCCGATGGAGCACGAGGCTCAGCACCGGCAGCGAGAGGGCCGTGACGCTCACAGCCTGCGCGTGGCGATGAAGCAGGCTTCCGCCCACGAGCGGCACGCAGCCCGCCGCCATCATCCCCGGGTCCATGGCGAAGGCGGCGCCCAAGGCCGCCGCGGCGCCGCGCCCCTTCACCACGGCGATGTGCGCCGCCATCGCGGTGATGCCGAGCGCGGCGACGGTACCGGTGCCCGCGCCGGACAGTCGCGCCAGGGAGGCCGGCACGAAGGCCTTGCCGGCGTCCATGGCGAGCACGGCGGCGCCGGGCTTCCAGCCCAGGCTGCGAGCGACGTTCGACGAGCCCTGCTTGCCGTCGCCGAGGTCACTCAGAGAGTCCCCCGTCAGAGCTCTGGTCACCAGCCGGCCACTGGGCAGGCAGCCGGCGCCGAAAGCCACGCCCAGCCAGGCGAGCGTATGCCGCGCCCCCCAGGCGCCGCGCTCACCGGCCATGCCGAGTACTCCGATAGCCCACCGTTCCGGCTCGTGGGTGGCTCATCGCCCGACCGCTCGCCGGAGCAGCGCCCGGTAGCGCTCGCCGACGACGGCTGGCGTGTGGCGCGCCAAGGTGAGCTCGCGGCCGCGGGCGCCCATCTCACGCCGGCGCTCGGCCGGGAGCCGTAGGAGCGCGGCCAGGGCGGCCGCCACCTGCTGCGCCGAGCGACCGTCCACCACGGTGCCGGTCTCACCCTCGGCGACCGCTTCCGGGGCGCCGCCGGAGCGTCCGGCGACCACCGGTAGGCCGCACAACGCGGCCTCGGCGAAGACGATGCCAAAACCCTCCACTTCGAAGCCGCCCCAGCGCGTGCGGCACGGCGACGCGAACAGGTCGGCGGCACGCAGCCAGTCCCTGACCGCGGAGTCGGTCAGCGCCCCCGTGAGACGCACGCGCTCGCCGACGCCGCGGCGCTGGGCGCGGTCGTACAGGCGGGTCGCCAAGCGGCCTTCACCGACGAGAGCCAGATGCAGGCGGGGGAACTCGTAGCGCAAGAGGGCCAGCGCGTCGATGAGCTTGTCCTGGCCCTTTCGCGGTACGAGGCGCCCGACGCAGACCACGAGCTCGCCGTCGATCCCCAGGCGAGCGCGCAGCGCTGCCGTTTCATCCGGGGAAGCCGGCACGAAGTCGTCAACCAGGATCGGGGGCCGCAGTACTTCAGCGGGGACCGCGCCGCGCACCTGCCGGCGGGCGGCGCGAGCGGTGTAGTCGCTCACGGTGAGGAGCAGGGAGGCGCCGGAGAGAACGTGGTCCAGAAGCCGCCTCGCCCCCGGCGTCGCCCCGGGAAGCGTGACCTCGGCGCCGCCGAGGAACACCACATACGGCAGGCCGGCCCGCTCCTTGAGCCGCGGGCCGAGCAGGCCGGCGGGCAACGGATGCCCAAGCTGGATGAGGTCGGCGCCGACCCTGGCGGCGAGGTCCTCCACCTGATGGAGCAGCGCGGCCGTCGGCCACAACACCGAGGCGCCGGCGCGCACCACGGTGTACGGGTGCGTGGCGTCGAACGCGGCGGCGTCGATGTGAGCCGGCGCCAGCACCGTGACTTCCGCCGGATCGAGCGTGCGGATGGCGCCCCAGTAGTACGATTGCGCGCCGCCGATACGTGGCGGGAAGTCGTTGGTGATGAACAGTGAGCGCGGCGCCCGCCCGGCGAGAGCTCCGGTCACCAGATCGCTTCGAGGCTCCGGGGGCATCACTCTCCCTCAGGTCGGCGCGGGCGGGGCCGGCAGCGTCACCGTCACTGTGGTGCCGGCCCCCGGCGAGCTCTCCAGCGCGATGGTGCCGCCGTTGCGCTCCACCAGGTAGCGGCAGGTCCAGAGGCCCAAACCGACCCCCGGCACGCCGACCTCTGCCGCGGCCGCACCGCGAAACCCGAACTCGAAGACGTGCGCGAGCTCGTCGGAAGGGATTCCACAACCCGTGTCGCTGACCACGAGGGTCACGGTCCGGAGCGCTGCGCCGGCGCCAGCCCGAACCGTCACCGCCCCTTGGGCAGGGGTGAAGTGCGCGGCGTTGTCCAGCAGATTGGCCACGACCTGCTGCACGTGGTCGCGGTCCGCCCACACGGCGGGCGCGGCCCTCGAGCCATCGTCCAACTCGATCGGCGGGCCGGGGAGCCTCCGGAGGCGCCGGGATTCCAGCGCTGCCGCGACAACGTCACCGAGCGAGGCGGCGGCGGGCTCGTAAGGCGCCGCCGCACAGTCTATCCACCCACTGTCGACGGCGCTGCCGAGCATGCCCTCCAGCCGCACGACGTTACGCTGCAGCATCTCCAGGTACTCGCGCTGCGTGGTGGTGAGCTCGCCGGCGTTGCCGTCGAGAAGCATCGACAAGGCCGGGTACATCACGGCCAGCGGGCCGCGCAGCTCATGACGCACGTAGGATTGCCGCTCCCGGGCGACGTCGCGCTCGCTGCCGTGGATCCCTGGTGCCGTGGTCATGGCTCCCTCCTGCCGCCACGCGGATGGCAGAGGCGGAACGGTGGTGGGCGATGCTGGATTTGAACCAGCGACTCCCTGCTTGTAAGGCAGGTGCTCTACCCCTGAGCTAATCGCCCGTGGATGCGTAGTATACGACGGCCTCGGGCGATCCCGGCGGCAAAAAGGGGCGGGCACCGCTCGCGGCCGCCCGCCCCGCCGGTCCAGGTGGATCGCGGCGCGCTGCTACCGCGGCTGGATCTCCCGCCAGGTGTTGGGCACCAGCTTCACCGAGAGCGTCCATCGCTCGGCGAGCTTCGAGATCGCCGAGTCGTCGTACCGGATGTCGGCGGTGCCTCTCATGTCCATGTAGCTCTTGAAGACGGTCATGCCGAAGAATCCGGGGGTGCCGTGCGCGAAGTCGAGCTGCCCATCCGTGATGAAGATGCCGTAGAACCTGTCGTTGTTGGCCATCTCGATCCGGATGTGGGCCCCGGGGTTGGTGCCCGGGGGATCCCCGGGGTCGGGTTCCGGGCCGAGTATGAGGAGGATGCCGGGTTCGTCGGCCGGAGCAGGGACTGCACCAGGCCCCTGGGCCATGTTGATGCCCCCGCTCAGCTGAACCGTCGTCCCGTCCGGCACGCGGATCACGCAGATGCCCGACAGGTCGGTCGGCATCTGGGCACCGTTGATGACGTCGTAGTACCGGCCCATACCGCTCGCGAGGTTGATGACTTGACGGATCGTCGTGTCGGGAAGAAGCTGATTGAGCGCCGGGATGACCGGGCTGACGACATCGATCGAATTCTGGTCGAAGACCTCAGGCGCAGGGATGACCCCGTTCACGTAGCCGCTGACGTTGTATCCACCGCTGTTGTAGACGGTGATCTTGGGGTTGTTGCCGCCCCCGTTGGAGTCCATGCCGCCGCCGTCGTAGACGGCGATCCCGTGCGGGAACGACGTGTCCACGAACGTCCGCTCCACAAGAGCCTGGAAGCGCGCGGCGCGTCCACTGACCCTGCCCTGGCCCTCGACATACAGCAGTCGGTCGCCGTTGGCATCCCAGTGAGCGTCGTTGAGGTCGACCAGATTGTCGCCGTTGGTGTCGGCGTTGTCGTAGTACACGGCGCCGACGAAGTCGCCCGTCGTGTTGGGGAACTCACTGGTAGGGAACTGGGAGCGGAGCGTGGCCGAGTCGAGCGTCGGTTGGGGATTCGGGACGGCGGTCTTCGGCCAGTTCAACGCCAGCGCGTACATCTGCCCGTCTACAGCGGCCTCGCCCACCGTCGCTGCCTTCTCGCGGGTCCGTGAATCCGCCGTGTTGGACTGCATGTTGCCGATGACCATGACGAGTGAGGCCGTCATGACCGCCAGCGCTGCGGCGATACCGATGACGATCAACAATGTGGCGCCACTCTGGCCGGCGCGCCTCGGATGCGGAGTCATGCCGAGCCTCTCTTTCTAGCTGGTTCGTCCATCAGCGCGCGTTGCGCAACTGGGCCGTGCCGCGCAGATCGGCGAACACGGGCGCTCTTGCCGGGTCAAGGTCCACGAGCAGCCGTAGCTGCACCGCGACAATGCTCTGCCGGTCGTCGTTGTACAGCGCGTTGTCGGAATGCAGCACGCCAGCCGCATCGTAGGTGTTGTAGGCGAAGAGCGGGGCAGCGCTGCCGTAGTTGACCACGTCCTTCAGGATCAGCGTGGCGCCCTCGCCGTCGGTCTGCTCGCTCGCGTTGAATTCTGGGGGGTACTCATGGCTCAGGTCGAGGTAGAGACCCGGCGAGCGGTCGATCCTGCCGTCGTTGTCGAGATCCTCAAAGCGCCAGAGCTCCTTGTCGTCGTAGAGCCTGTACACAACGAGGTGAGGCCGGCTGGGCGATGGCGTGGGCGTGGCTCCCGTCCAGCCCGCCACGGCGTTGCCTGAGTTGTTGAACGTGGTCGAGAGGGCGATCCAGTACGCCCGGGCGCGGAAGATGATCGCGTCCGGGGCCCCTGAGGAGCTGGTGCCCAGGTAGCCCTGAGGCGGCTTCTCGGCGTCCCGCACCTCGCGTTGCAGACGCTGCATGGCCTGCCGGCCGCTGTCGCGCGCGTCGGCGCTGTGTGTCGTGAAGCCCCACGACTTGCTGAGCGCGAACCATCCCGTCAGCAGCATCGCGGAGATCACTCCCATGATGGCCATGCCGACGAGCAGCTCGATGAGCGAGATGCCCTCCTGCCGCGCCCGCGGCTGATGCCTCAGGGCGCGGGCCGCACGGGGGCCCTTCATGGCTGGACTCCGGTCAACGAGCCGAACGGAGCCTGCACGTTGGCGCCGTAGATCGCCGAGCCGCCGGGCGTAGAGCCCGTGCCCGCATACACCGTGTAGGCACCATCAGGCAGGTGCGCGAACGTCACGGAGGAGTTCTTGGCGATCGGCGTGCCGGTGGGCGCGCTTGTACCGCGGTCTGTCCCCGAGACGTCATAGAAGTGTCCGCTGGATGCGTTGAGCACCCACACATTGCAGGCGTTGTTGCCGGACTTGACCGCGATCTGCAGGTCGTGGAACGGCTCCGCGACGGTCGTGGCGCTGACCGTCGCACTCCAGGCGCCCGGGTTGAGCGCCCCGTCGAGCGCGCGGATCCTGTAGTACCACGTCGTACCCCAGCCTGCAGTCGCGTCGGGGTAGCTCAGATCGAGCAGGTTAGCCCACTCAGAGAGCGGCGACGCACCCCAGGCGAGCCCGTCAGCGCTCCGCCAGATCTCGTACTTCAGCACTCCGGTGCTGGGCACGCCGGGGTCGGCCGCCGCTCCCCACGCGAGCGTGATGGTCGCCGCAGCGGCGGCGTTTGTCGCCGTGATGGACGAGGGGGCGCTCGGCGGCGTCGTATCCGAAGAACCGCTCAGAGAGACCGCGTTCGAGACCACCGCGACGCTGCGCCGAGCGTCGGTCGTCACCGACTTCACGGCGTAGTAGTAGGTCGTGGACGGATCCAGGCTCGGATCGGCGTCGGTGTAGAACGTCGCCGGCGCCGCGACGGTCGCGATGAGGGTCGCGGCGTCCCAAGGCCCGGCTGCGCTCGTAGAGCGGAAGACCTCGTAGGAGGCGAGGTCGGCGGCGGAGGAAAGACCCCATGAGACGCCGATGGACGAACCGCCGGCGGTCGCCGCGACCGCCCCCGGCGGCTCCGGCGGCAGGATGTGCTCGATGCGCGGGTAGAGATGAGGCGTGTTGCCGGCGTAGCCGTCGGTGGAGAAGGC
The DNA here is from genome assembly GCA_041648235.1 of Thermoleophilia bacterium. Lineage (GTDB taxonomy): Bacteria > Actinomycetota > Thermoleophilia > UBA2241 > UBA2241 > CAIXSE01. The sequence continues at coordinate 6,035 of JBAZPK010000045.1, read as the reverse complement.
GGTCGCCTGGAGGTCGTAGACGGTGTTCGCCGCGGTCGAGCAGTCCCACGTCCAGTAGAACGTCCCGGAGCCGTCATAGTAGTAGGCGGTGGTGGTGACGATATCGCTGACTTTGACGAGCTGGCTGGCGATCGTCTGGCCGCCGTATGCGGCGACCTTGAACTGCACGGACTCAGGTGCCACGCCGGACGTCAGGTCCACGTGCGCCGAGAGCGTGATCGCGGCGAGATCGTCCTCTCCTACGACGCCGTCGCCCCCGATGATCGGGTCTGTCGCAAAGGCGTCGATCGGCGGGCCAGCGTACTGCCGGTACACGATGGTCTGCAGGACGACCCTCTTGACCGGCGATGGCGGCCCGGTCCAATAGGCTGTCACGGTGACGATCTTGTACTGCGACGCCTGGCCCGTTGAGGCGGCCGGGTAGAGCTGCACCGCGTAGTCTGTGAAGATCGTCCGTGTGCCCGAGCCGGTGCTGAGCACGGTGCTCGGGCCAAACTGCCCGTCGGCGAAGGAGGGATTGTAGAGGTTCGGGGTGGTGCCGGGGTTCGCCTGGTCGGCGACGATCGACCCATATGACAGCTGCCGTATCTTCTCGATCTTGTCCTGGGCCACGTTGGCAGCCTGGAGGCGTAGCGAGTCGCTCGAATTCTTCTTGGCGGCCCCGACGAACACCGGGACCATGGCCGCGAAGATGATCCCCGCGATGACGATGGTGACGAGCAGCTCGACGAAGCTGAAGCCAGCTCCGCTGCCACAGGCTCGCCAGATGTGCCTGTTCATGTGCCCTGCCTCCGGATAGCTAGGGTCGCTCTCTTCGCTTGTATCGGCGGATGTAGCCGTTAACGTGAGGCCCCGCTCGCCGAGATAGTGCCCTCGCAGGCAACGTCCTTAACGCTTCGCCCGCCATGGGCCGAGCCCTGCGGGCTCGCGCACCATCCGAGCCGGGACCTTCTCACCGGCGGCGGGCCCTTCATCAGCCGCTCCGGCTTCGCGGCGGACACGGAGCGCAGACGCCCCCGGGCACGGTCACGCCAGGACCGCGGCGACGGCAGGCTGAGAGGCGCGTCGAGAGTGCGACACTCGTCTCCCGGCGATGGTGAGGGCGTGCGCAACGGCCGAGCGCGGCCAGCCGCTACTGCAGGCCCTGCAGGTCCTGCAGCGTCTGCTGCAGGGCCTCGACCTGGCGGCCGTACTCGGCGAAGTCGCCGGCCTTGAGCGCCTGCTGGGCGGCGTCGAACTGGGCGTTGGCGCGGGCGATGAGCTCCTGCGCCTGCGCATCCACGCCGCCGCCCGTGGTGCCGCCCGTGGTGCCGCCGGTGCCGCCGCCCGACGTACCGCCGGTGCCACCCGTGCCGTCAGTCCCGCCCGAGAGGCGGCCGCCGAAGGCCTTGGCGAGCGCCTCGCCCAAGGTCGGCGCCATCGCCACGACCTGCTGAGCATCGTTCTGACCCTCAGTGGCGGGGGTGCGGTAGAAGACGATCACCCGCTTGAGCTGCGGCAGCTGCGTCTGGTCGGACTGCAGGTAGAGAGGCTGCACGTAGAGCAGTTGGGCCTCAACGGGCACCACGAGGAGGTTGCCGAGGATCACTTCGGAGCCCTGCTGGTCCCACAGAGAGCGCTGCGCGGAGATCTCCGGGTCCTGGTTGATGAATCCCTCCACCTGGCCGGGGCCGACTACCGTGGTGCTCTTGGAGAACAGGATGTTCACGGACTTGCCGTAGTTGGGCGGGTCTGAGCGCGCGCCCAGCCAGCTGATCATGTTGCTGCGCCCGTTGGGCACGAAGGGGAGCATCTGCAGGAACTCCTCATTCTCCGCCCCAGGCAGCCGCATGATGACGTAGAAGGCCGGCATAGGGATCCCCTGCCCGTCCATCGAGACGTCGCTGGGGATGGCCCACTGGTCGCCCTTGTTGTAGAGGACGTCCGGCTCGTCGACGTGGTAGGTGGAGTACACGCTCGCCTGGATGCCGAACAGGCCCTCGGGGTAGCGCACGTGCTCCATGATTGCCTTGGGCATCTCGGCCATCGGCGTGAACAGGCCGGGGAAGGCGGCGCGGTAGGCGCGCAACAACGGGTCCTCTTCGTCGAAGGCGTAGAAGGTCATGCTGCCGTTGTACGCGTCGATGACGATCTTCACGGAGTTGCGGATGTAGTTGAACTCACCCTCGGGGGCGGCGTACGGATAGCGGCTGGTGGTCGTGTAGGCGTCCTGGATCCACCAGAGGCGCCCATCGGCGATGACCATGTACGGATCGGCATCGAGGGTCAGGAATGGAGCCGCCGCCCCGATGCGCTCGCTGATGTTGTTGCGGATGATGATGCGGCTCTCGGCGCCGAGCGACGAGGTCGTGAAGAACTTGATCTCGCCGAAGCGTGCCGAGAAGGCCAGGCGCGCAAGGAGCGGCGAGATGGGGATGCCGCCCTCGCCGGTGTACTCGCGGTACACGTCGCCGCTCTTGCCCGGGTAGTCGAACTCCTGCTCCTGCGTTCTCACAAGGGTGTAGTCGGTGCCGCGCTCGCCGTAGTAGATGCGCGGCTCCTGGATCTCGAGGCCCTTGACGCTACGCGGCGGCACATCCTGCACGAGGAAGTCGGGGGAGCCGTCGCTGGTGACCTGGTTGACGGCCGACATCGCCACGCCGAAGCCGTGCGTGTAGGTGATGTGCTGGTTGACCCAGGTCTGGGCCTGGGCGGGCAGACCTTCGATGTTGAGCTCACGGGCCGAGAGCATCGTCTGCCGGTAGACACCGTTGACCGTATAGCGGTCCACGTCGGCGTCGAGGAAGACGTAGTACGGCCGCAGCTCCTGCAGCTGGCGGTAGCTGGTGGTGAGCGTGTCGGGGTCCCACAGGCGGATGTTGCGGACGGTGGGGGCGTTCTCGTCCAGCTTGGCGACCGTGAGCGGCGCGCTCGGCGGCAGCGCCTCCTGGCTGATGCGGTCGAGCGCATAGGCCGCCTTCGTGGCCTTGAGGTTGTGGGCTATGTACTCGCGTTCCTTGGCCAGCTGGTTGGGGTTCACCACCAGGGACTGATAGGCCGCCGGGACGATCCCGCGCAGGACGACGAGAGCCAGCACCCAGGCGACGATGACGGCCGGCCACCACTGCCGCCGCCGCCAGACGTTCCAGATGAGCACGGCGGCGATGGCGAAGGCGAGCACCATGGTGACCCGCGTGAGCGGCAGGCGGATCGCGACATCCGTCTTGGCGGCGCCGTAGATGGCTCCGGCCGTGGAGTACAGCAGGCCCCAGGCGCGGAAGAGCTGGCCGATGCCGATCACGATGAAGATGGCCGCGAGGATGGCCGAGAGATGCGCCACGGCGCGACCGCTCAGGTTGACGTCGATCGGCGGGAGGTTGGGTGCCGCGGCGCGCTGGGCGCGGGCGAACGGCGAGGGCGCTTCGGCGCCCGTGCCGGCAGGCCTCGCGCCCGCCGGGCCCGCCTTGTACTCGATGCCGCCCATGATGAGGTGGACCACGGCGGACAGGATGAGCGCGGCCACGAGAGCGCCAAAGACGTAGACCTGTACGGCGTGCCAGGCCGGCAGCGAGAACACGTAGAAGGAGACGTCGTGGCCGAAGATCGGGTCCTTCTCGCCGAAGGGCGCCTGGTTGAGATACAGCAGGAAGGTCTGCCACTGCGAGGAGGCGCTGACGCCAGCAAGCACGGCGGCCAGGATGCTCACGCCGAGGCCGCCGAGGCCCACCCACCGCCGGATGATGGCGCTGCGCGGCTCGAGCAGCTCGCCGTCGGCGCTGGCGCGATAGCTCGGCGCCAGCCGCCGTGCCACTTCGACATTGACCGCCAGGATGACGAAGAAGACGGCGGCCGCGGCCAGGCCGAGGAGCAGCTGCGCCCAGAAGCGCGTCCAGAAGACCGAGCGATAGCCGACCTCGCCGAACCACAGCCAGTCCACATAGAAGCCGAGCAGGCGACCCGACAGGGCCAGAAGAACGACGACCACCGCAACGACGGCGGCGATGACGACGCGGCGATGCGTGCTGCGGCGGCTGGAGGGTCTGCGCGGGCGCATGGGGCGGACGTTGTCCATCGTCGTAGTATGCCAGATTTCAGGGCGGTGCATACCCGACGCGCACAGGAGGCGGTCGGCGCCCGGGGAAGTGGCCGCCGCGGCGGCCTAGTTCTGCGTGACCTTCTCCATCCGCAGCATGGCCGTGAAGCGCTGCACCATCTGCGGGTCGAGCTCCTTGGCGGCCACGTCGCGGAGGCCGTCGACCCTGGCGCCGCTGTGGGCCACCGTCTCCCAGCGGCGGCACACGGCAAAGGCGCGGGCCACGCGCGGGATGGCGCTTCCGCTTCGCCCCTCGGGGTAGCCCGAGCCGTCCCAGCGCTCGTTGCCGTAGACGAGAGCGTCCACGGCGCTGCGGCGCACTTCGTTGGGCTGGGCGTCGCCGTTGTGGCCGCTGCCGAGGATCACCTGGACTTCCTCCTGAACGGTCGTGCCGGTCTCGTGCACGGCGAGGGCTGTGACCAGCCCGGCGGCCTCGGACTCGCTGAGGCCGAGGAAGGCGGCGAAGTGGCGACCGAGCGCGACCAGCTCGCCCTCGAGGGCGGCCGTGATCTCGTTCTGCCCATCCGAGAAGAGGCAGACCCTGTCGCGGCCCTGCGCCTTGGCACGCAGCAGCGCCGCGTCGGCTGCGCCGAGCACGCCGTCGCTGTCATTGGCCGATTCGGGGAAGGCCGCGACGCCGATCGACATGGTCACGTGCAGGTCCGGGTGCCCGGGATCCAGGTCCGCCACCGAGGCGCGGACGCGCTCGGCCAGCGACCTGGCCTCTTCAAGCTCGGTGTTGGGCAGGATCACGACGAACTCCTCGCCACCGTAGCGCGCCAGGTAATCGGACTCGCGCGAGCAGCCGCGCAGCACGGTGCTGACGGCGCGCAGCACGTCATCGCCCTTCTGGTGGCCGATGGTGTCGTTCACGGCCTTGAAGTGGTCGAGGTCCATCATCAGCAGGCAGAAGGTCTCGCCGTAGCGCTCGGCGCGGCTCACCTCGGCCTGAAGGGTCTCCTGAAAGTGGCGGTAGTTGTGGATGCCGGTGAGGCCGTCGCTGATGGCCTGGCGCTCCATCTCCTTGTAGCTGCGCGCGTTCTCGATGGCGATCGCCGCCAGGTTGGCGAACAGCTTCACCGGCTCGAGCTCGTGAGCCTCGAAGGTTCGTCCTGAGAGGCGGTCGAGGCAGAGCACGCCGGTGACCTTGCCGCGGACGCGGAGGGGCACGACGATCGAGGCCTGGGGCTCGTCCTCCGCGGTGCCCGGGACCTGCACGATGCGCGGGTCGTGAAGCATGTCGTTGACGAGCTGGGCCTCGTCGTGGCGCACGACCCAGCCGCTCACGCCTTCCCCGAGGGGCACGCGGAACCGTTCTACCTTCTCGGCGTTCTCGTCGCGCGCGTAGATGCACACCAGCTCGCGCGCACCGTCGTCCACCAGCCGGATATCCATGGCGTCGTAATCGACGATCTCCTTGAGCATGGTGGTGATCTGGCGGAAGACGTCGGTCAGATCGAGCGTGCTGAGGAGGGCCGTGCTGAGCTGGATGAGCTGCTGCCGCAGCGTGAGCTGGCCCTCGAGCTGCGCCTTTGTGGCTTCGAGCTGTTCATACTGGCGGGCGTTCTCGATGGCCACCGCGGCATGGGTGGCGAACACCTCGAGCGACGTGACCAGCTCCAGCGTCGGCTGGCGCCGGTCATCCGGGTCGTACAGGCCCAGCACGCCCATGAGCCGGCGCTGCTTGTCGAGGAGCGGTACCAGAAGGCTGTCGTCCTTGTGCCACTCGTCGGCGGCGCGCGGGCCGAGGTCGAGGGGCGGCAAAAATTGAAGCTGCTCCTGCGTCCAGAGGTGCCGGCGGTGGTCGATGAAGTAGGACGAGCCTACCCGGTGCTTCGCGAGGAAGAGCTCGTCCCAGATCCGTTTCGGGACGGGCCGCCGGAACAGCTCGCGGTCGTACTCGGGATACTCGCCCACCGTGGCGCGCACGCGGAAGCTCTGCCCATGTGGCTCGGCGAGGTAG
>JBAZPK010000044.1:0-15355 GCA_041648235.1 Thermoleophilia bacterium | reverse complement strand
CGTGGTCCTCGACGTGCGCGAGTTCGAGGCCATGCGCGAGCGCTTGGCTCTGCTGGAAGACATCAGCCGCGCCGAGGCGCAACTCGCCGCTGGTGAGGGCATCCCGCACGAGGAGGCCAAGGCTCGCGTCCTGAAGCGTATCGACGCATGCAGGTAGTATGGACCGACCCCGCCCTCGACCGCGTCGAGGAGTCGGCGCTCTACATCGCCGCCGACGATCCCGCCGCCGCGCTGCGCTGGGTGGACGAGCTTTTCGCCGCAGTCGAGCGCCTGGCCGACTTCCCCGAGAGCGGACGCGTGGTCCCCGAACTGGGTGCGCGCGAGGTGCGGGAGGTGATCTTCGGCGCCTACCGCGTCTTCTACCGCATTGGCGCCGCCGTGGAGGTGCTCTCCGTCCGTCACGGGAGCCACCTTGTAGATCCCACAGAGGTCACCGGGGACCGAGCAAGCGCGTCAACCTGACGAACCACGGCCCGATGGTGATCTGCGGTCGCAGGCGCGCGTGGCCGTGGTCTGCGGGTAACGCGCCACACGTACGTCAGGCGCAGTCAGAGGAGGTTTGCGTGATTCTTCGCCCAGAGACCAATCGGGATTTCGATGGCATCCGCGAGGTCAACATCGTCGCCTTCCAGGGTCACCCCTACAGTCAGCAGACAGAGCATCTCATTGTGGAGGCATTACGGGCGGCCGACGCCCTGGAGGTGTCGCTCGTCGCTGAGTCTGACGGCGAGGTGGTGGGCCATATCGCATTCTCGGCCGCAGATATCGGCGGCTCGTCGACGGGCTGGTTTCTGCTCGGGCCGGTGGCGGTCCAGCCAGCCCGCCAAGGCGAGGGGATCGGACGTGCACTGGTCGAGACCGGTCTCGATGCGCTGCGCTCTCGGGGAGCCTGCGGGTGCGTCCTGGTCGGAGATCCAGCCTTCTACGGCCGTTTCGGATTCACGCAGCATCCGGGCGTAGCCTGGCACGGAGTGCCAGCCGAGAACGTGCTCTGCCTCTTGATGTCCGGTGAGATGCCCACCGGCGAGGTGGTGCATCATGCTGCGTTTCTGGCTGGGACGTAGACTGGCTCTGACGCACGCGGATGCGCCTGAGTCAAGGAGCACGGCGACGAGCCGCCGGCGGTGGCTGACATGAGGCCCGCATCGGCCTTTGGCGAGTACGGCGCCTGGCGCATCGTCAGCTGGCCTTGGAACCCCTTCAGCGGCGAGGAGATGCACGCTAGTGCCGAGCCGGGGGAGTTCACCTACACGACTGATGGGCACGACTTCACTCTCACCGCCTCCACCTCCGGCGGCGATTCCGTGACGCCGTAGGTGCCCGGACCGCAGCTTGGCTCGCTCACCCGGCAAGCGCGTCGAGCAGCCGGGCGTTCGCCGCCGCCGCACTTCGGGAATCCCCTTCGAGAAGGATCCTGCGATCGCAAGCAGGTGCCCGAATGGCTGCGAAGCAGGGTCGCGGTGGGCTGCTGTACCAGCCCTTGGCCCCGAGGGGCGGCGCTTGCGGGTCGGGCGCGCGACGTCGGGCGGACGCGAAGGAGATAGACGATGCACACTCACACTCCAACGATCACCCCCTTCCTGTGGTTCGACGATCAGGCGGAGGAGGCGGCCCGGTTCTACACCTCGATCTTCGGCGACTCCGCGATCACGGCAGTCACTCGGTACGGAAGCGAGGCGGCGGCGGTCTCGGGACGGCCCGAGGGGACGGCGATGACCGTGGCCTTCCGGATCGCCGGGACGGAGTTCACCGCCTTGAACGGGGGGCCCCAGTTCACGTTCACGGAGGCGATCTCGTTCGTCGTCACCTGCGAGTCGCAGGACGAGGTGGACTATTACTGGGAGAAGCTCTCCGCGGGAGGAGACGAAGCGGCGCAGCCGTGCGGCTGGCTGAAGGACAGATTCGGTGTCTCCTGGCAGATCGTCCCCGCGGCGCTGGCCGAGCTCCTGAGCGACCCTGACCCGGAGAGGTCGCGCAGGGCCACGAGCGCGATGCTCCAGATGAAGAAGCTCGACATCGAGGCTCTGACGCGGGCCGCCGACGGGCGGTAGACCGCGTCAGGAGCTGCCCGCCCCTTCTGGCGCCGGTCGGGCAGCGTTCGCCAGCAGGTCAGCCGCCCGGCGATCGGCGACACAATGGGACCAGGTCCGCCGATCATCGTCCTGGCCTCGGGGACGACGAGCCTGCCCCGATCCACGGGCCGCGGCAGTCTCGGTTCGAGAAAGGTAGAAGCATGGACTCGAGCGATGAAGAGATGATCCTCCGCGAGACCGAGGCCTTTGCCGCGGCCTGGAACGCAGGGGACGCGGCCGCGGCCGCGTCCTTCTCTGCCGCCGACGGGGTGCGGGTGGGGGCATTCGGAGACGAGCAACACGGCCGGCCTGAGATCGAAGCCGCCTACGACCGGCTGCTCCATCACACCATGCCGGGTGCGACGGTCAAACAGGAGCGAGGCAGCGTCCGCATGCTGTCTCCCGAGCTCGCGGTGTGGCGATCCAGGATGGAGATCCTGCCGTCAGGTGGAGGCCCGGCACTCAAGGGCCATGTCGTGCAGGTGATGGAGAAGGCGGGCCAGCGCTGGCTCGTTCTCGAGGCGCACCCGAAGATCTTCCCGCCGGCGCCTGAGCCTCGCTGAGGCGCACGGCGATGGCGAGCGCGTCACAGAGGGCCGGGCGCGGCACACGCGTCCGCACTCTCTTGCCGCGATGGACGGGCGCCCGGCACGGTGCCATGCTTGGCGCGACGAGGGCTTCGAGGCGCGGCGCCTTGCGCACCGCCCAGGCCGTCGCCGCAAGCCCGACCGACCGGAGGTCGTCGATTCCAGTACCTGACATCACCGGGCTTCAGGAGCTCGGCTACTCACCGCGCTGGCGGGCGCTCTTTGCCCCATACGCCGCGCAGGGCCTGTCGCCCGCGCGGGTGGTCCGCAGCGACCGCGGCAGCGCGCTCGTCGCCACGTCAGCCGGCGTCGTGCGCGCCGAGCCCGCGGCTCACCTGCGGAAGTCCGCCGCCGGGCCCGCGGACCTGCCCGCCGTCGGCGACTGGGTGGCGGTGCGGATGCCAGACGACGACGGCCTCCCTCAGATGGAAGCCGTACTCGAGCGCGCCAGCGCGATCACGCGCGGCGACCCGGGGAAGAACTCCGAGACCCAGGTGCTGGCCGCCAACGTCGACACCGTGCTCGTCGTCCACCCGATCGCGGAGCCGGCCAACCTTCGCCGCATCGAGCGCGAGCTGTCGCTGGCCTGGGACTCTGGTGCGGCTCCGGTCGTGGTGCTCACGAAGGCGGACCTCTCCGCGGAGCCCGACGCAGTGCGTGCGGCGGTCGAGTCGGTCGCGCTGGGCGTCGACGTCGTTCTGATGAACGCGCTCACCGCGGAGGGCGTCGAGCCGCTCCTCGCCTACATCTCGGAGCACCGCACCGCGGTCGTGATCGGCCCGTCGGGCGCCGGCAAGTCCACCCTGATCAACACGCTTCTCGGCGAGCAGCGGCAGGAGACGCGCACGGTGCGCGTGGGCGACGGACGCGGCCGGCACACGACCGTCGCCCGCGAGCTGTTCCCGATGCCCGGCGGCGGAGTGCTCATCGACACGCCGGGGCTCAGGGCGCTCGGGCTCACTGGCTCGGAGGAAGGCATCTCCTCGGTGTTCCCGGACGTCGGGCTCCTTGCCCGCGCGTGTCGCTTTCGCGATTGTTCCCACGACGATGAGCCGGGCTGCGCGGTCCGCGCGGCGGTCGAGGCGGGGGAGTTGGCGCCGGAGCGCTTGGCCAGCTATCTGAAGCTGCTTGGCGAGGCGCAGGACGCGGCGACGAAGACGGACGCGCGGCTTCGCGCGCAGGAGGCCCGCAAGGGGAAGGCCACTGCCAAGGCGGCCCGGGACTACGACAAGCGCGACGGTCGCGCTTAGCCGGCGCAGGTACCGCCGGTCCGGCCGCGGGCGGGGATGGCCGGGCGGCACTCAGCCGCAGGTCCGGGCATGAGTCGGGGCCGGGTCCGCCGACCCGGCAGCACCTCGGGCAGTGTGCTATACTTCTCGTATACGGGCTGAGAGGGTCCGAAGGATTGCGACGTGACACACCGCATTTCTTGCGGAAGTCATGTCGTTTTGTTTTGCCCCCAGTGGGGCGAGAGGATGGGTCTGCATGGCAGAAGGCAAAGTCAAATGGTTCAACGCTGACAAGGGCTACGGCTTCATCGAGCACGCGGGTGGGGACGACCTGTTCGTTCACTTCTCCGAGATCCAGAGCGAGGGCTTCAAGTCCCTCGACGAGGGTCAGGCCGTCTCGTTCGAGCAGGACACGGGGCGCAACGGCAAGCCGCAGGCGACGAAAGTGCGCGTTCTGTAGTCTCAGTTCCGTACGCTTCGTGACGTTCCGGCCGAGATCCGGACCGGGCGGCTCCTTGGAGCCGCCCGGTCCGGATCTCGGCTCTTGAGGGACCCGACCACCCGGCTTTGACGCCGGCAGCCCTCCACCTGGAGGCGGGCGCCGGGGGAAGCTGCCCGCCGGGGCGCCCATCCGGGCATTCTTGCCGGCTCAAGCTCGACACGCTCCCGACCGATAGCCTTTGCGTGTGGCTCCGCAAGCGACCGCGGAGGATGCCAGCCGTCGGCCGCTGAAGGCACGTCCATCACGCGGGCCAGGAGGAGGTTGCAGCCGTGAGGCCTCTCACCACCGTTCAGGCGCATTGGCGCGTGGCGTCCTGGTTGCTGTTGGGGAGCGTCACGGCTCTGGTCGCAGGTACCGTCGTGGTCAACTACTTCCCGGTGGTCGGAGCGACCGCTCAGAGCGCCGTCCTCGACACCGCCAACGTCGTCGCCGCCCTCATTGCGGCTTTCGTCTGCGCCCTGGCGGCGCAAGCCGTCAAGAGCCGGCGGGGCCGGCTGGCCTGGGGTCTTCTCGCCCTGGCCTTCTTCATGAGTTTCCTCGCGGAAGGCGTGTGGAGCTACTACCAGGAGTTCGCGAGGGTGGAGGTGCCCTTCCCCTCAGCGGCTGACGTGTTCTACCTCGCGTTCTATCCGTTCGCCTTCGTCGGGACCCTGCTGCTCGCGAACCGGAGCGGCGGACGGCTGAACCGGACGACGATGATCCTCGACAGCCTCGTGTTCACACTCGGGACGGCCGGCCTCGCCTGGCAGCTGGTCATCGGGCCGTCGCTGACCGGAGCCGAGGGCGTCCTCTCCGTGGCCCTCTCGGTGGCGTATCCCGTGGGCGACCTCCTCTTGATCTTCGCCCTCTGCTCGCTGTTTCTCCGCATGGATCTCGGCTACAAGGAGATCCCGGCGCTCTTCCTCCTCGCGTGCTTCGCGGCCCAGGTCGGCGCCGACCTGGGGTTCACGTGGCTCACCCTGCGCAGTGAGTACGCCACAGGGAGCCCCGTCGACCCACTCTGGACGCTCGCCTATGCCCTGGCCGCCGTGGCCGCGTACGCGAGGCTCAGGAACCTGCGCGGCGACGCTCGCGAAAGCGCCGGCGAGAGCCGCGCCTTCGACCTGGGAGCGCTCCGGCTCGTGCGCCTGCTGATCCCGTACGGCGCGTTCCCGGCCGCGGCGACGCTGATCGTGCTCAACCTTCGGAAGGACGGGAGCTGGGGCGATCTCGACACCGTCGTCGTGATCCTCCTCGCGCTGCTCATCTTCGGCCTCGTCATGGTCCGCCAGTTCCTGACCCTGTTGGAGAACACGCGTCTCAGCCGCTCGCTCGAAGCGCTGTCCGAGGAGCTGGAGCACCGCGTCGCGGAGCGAACCGCGGAGCTCTCCGAGCTCAACCGGGTGTCCGCGGCGCTCAGCCGTTGCCTCGTGACCGACCAGGCGCTGCAGACGGGTCTGGAGCACGCCTGCCAGGCGGTCTCCGCCCAGGCCGGAGCCGTCTGGCTCCAACGAAGCGCCGGCAATTTTGAGCTCGTCGCCAGGCGGAACCTCAGCGAGGAGCTCAGCGAGCGGCTCGATGCGCTCACGAGAGACAGCCCGAACGTGCGCCGCGCCGTGGCCGCCCGCGTGCCGACCGTGTTCCACGCGTCCACGGCGCCGGTCCTCGACGACGTCCTCGGCGCGGCGGCCAGCTTCGGCGGCCGGCTCCTCCTCGTGCCGCTGCTCTCGCGCGGCTCGGTGCTGGGGTCCATGGGCCTGATCCAGCCGGCGGAAGCGCCCGCTGACGAGGCGATACAGGAACTCGCCCAGGCCATCGGCGCCCAGTTGGGGGTGGCGGTCGAGAACGCCCAGCAGTACGAGAGCGCCCGCTACCTGGCGGAGCGCGACTCGGTGACCGGCATCCGCAACCACCGCGCCCTGCAGAGCCGCCTTGAAGAGGAGTGCCGGCGGGCCCAGCGCGGCGACACTGTCTTCTCACTGGTGATGATGGACCTGGACGGCTTCAAGCTCTTCAACGATACCTACGGCCATCCGAGCGGCGACGATGCTCTGCGTCAGGTGGCCTCGATCCTCTCCTCCACGGTCCGCGACTCCGATGTCGTCGGCCGCTACGGCGGCGACGAGTTCATGGCGATCCTTCCGGACACGGATTCGCAGGCGGCCGTCAAGCTGTGTGAGCGCGTGCGCGGGCGGATGGTGGAGAATCCGTACCAGGCTCTCGACGGCGACGCCATCCCGCTGCACCTCAGCTTCGGTGTGGCGAGCTACCCGGTCGACGGGCGTGAGGTGAACGAGCTCATCGGGCTCGCCGACGCGAGCCTGTACAACTCGAAGCAGCGTGGCGGCGACCAGATCACCTCGCCGACCACGGACGACGAGGACTCCCCGGCCCGCAGCAACAGCATGTTCAGCGTGCTGGACGGGCTCGTGACCACGGTGGACGCCAAGGACCGCTACACCCGCCACCATTCGGAGGATGTGACGGAGCTCGCGCTGGCCATGGCCGAGACCCTGGCCCTCTCCGAAGAGACGCAGCGGGCGCTGCGCATCGCGGGTCTGCTGCACGACGTGGGCAAGATCGGCGTACCGGACCGGATCCTGCGCAAGCCGGGCAAGCTGACCGACGACGAGTTCGACGTCGTCAAGCAGCACGCCACGCTGGGGGAGGTCATCGTCAAGGAGATCCCCAACCTCCATGAGGTGATAGGCGCCGTCGGCAGCCACCACGAGCGCTGGGACGGGCGAGGGTACCCGCGCGGCCTGCAGGGCACGCAGATCCCGTACCTCGGACGCATGCTCGCGGTCGCCGACGCGTGGTCGGCGATGACGTCCGACCGGCCGTACCGGAAGCGCCTGTCGCAGGACGAAGCGAGGGCGGAGCTCGTGCGCGTGTCGGGCTCTCAGCTCGACCCCGCCCTCGTGGAGACCTTCCTGCTCGTCCTCGACCGCAGCGGGCGGGAGCTCGAGACGGTCGGTGGGGGCGTGCCGGCCGGCGACTGAGGGCTTCCTCCCTCGCCTCTCACGGCGTCGGCACCGTCCCCTTCGCGGGCGTCACATGCGCACGATCCGGCTACCGTCCGACGTGGACAGATGAACCTGCTGACCAGGCATATCCTGATCCCCACCGTAGCCCCGGCGCTGATCGTCGGCCTGTACTTCACGCCGGTATCGCTCGTCGGGTGCGCGAATCGCGGCCTGATGGCGCTGGCCGTCGTGTCCGCCTCGCTGGTCGCCGGGGTCGTGACCGGGCTGCTCGGCCTTCGGAGTGGGCCGAGGGGCGGCGCCTCTCCCGGGTGGTGGATGGCGTCGACCTGCATCCTGCTGCTGCCGGCGCTTCTGGTGCTCGGGCCGCTGGGGTGACGCCTGGCAGGCGCTTCGCGGCGGGCGGCCGTGCCGGGGGATGGCGCGGTTCGGGCGGTGGACTTCTGCGCACACTCAGTGATATGGGCGTAGACGGCCACACGCGGCCGGATGCGCAGGTAGACTCACGACGCGACGGTCGCCGGCCCTTCGCGAGGGGCCGGCAGGAGGCATCACGATGAGGTTCATGATCCTGCTCAAGGCAGACAAGAGCACGGAGGCGGGCACGCTCCCGGACGAGAAGCTGCTGGCCGCGATGGGGAAGTACAACGAGGAGCTCGCGAACGCCGGCGTGCTGCGCGCCGGGGAAGGGCTCCAGCCGAGCTCAAAAGGGGCTCGCGTCAAGTTCTCCGGAGGCGAGCGCACCGTGGCCGACGGCCCCTTCCCCGAGGCCGAAGGCCTCATCGCCGGCTTCTGGATCTTCGACGTGAAGTCCAGGGAAGAGGCGATCGAGTGGGTCAAGCGCTGCCCCGACCCATTGGGCGGTGAAGCCGAGATCGAGATCCGCCAGGTGTTCGAGGCGGAGGACTTCGGCGCCGAGTTCACCTCTGAGCTCAGAGAGGCGGAGGAGCGCCTGCGTGAGAAGCTGGCCGGGAAGGCGTGAGAGCAATACGGGACAATGGGCGGGCTCGACGCGAGGCGGGGGTTTCGACACGAAGGGGGAGAGGGGTGTCCGTACTCGTCGCGTCCGCCGCGGCCGGCGCCGCCAGCCTCGCCGGGGGACTCGTGCCCGATGGGTCCCTGAGTCAGGCATGATGGACGTCCGCGGGCCGCGGAGCCTCCTGGCCGTCGCCTGCTTCGGGCTGGCCGCGCTCGCCGGCGGGTGCGCCGGCGGGACGGCTGTGGACGGATCGGCCTCCGGCGCCGGCAGTGCGACAGCGCCCGGGCGGGAGGCTGATGCCGACCTCGGGAGAGCCTATGAGGAGCATGACAGTAGCCTTCAGGTCGAGGATGAAGGTACCGTCCTGCGTATCCTGAGAGACGACTCAGAGGGTGACCGGCACCAACGGTTCATCGTCCGCCTGGCCTCCGGGCAGACCCTTCTCGTGGCGCACAACATCGCTCTCGCGCCGCGCATCCCCGACCTGCGCGAGGGTGACGCCGTGACGTTCAAGGGCGAATACGAGTGGAGCGAACAGGGTGGCACCATCCACTGGACGCACCGCGACCCGGGCGGGGAGCACGCGGCGGGGTGGTTGTGGCACGACGGCCAGAGGTTCGAGTAGAGATGCGGACGGCGTGAGTTGACCGCGTCTCGGCACAAGATGCTGCACTGGAGCGGAGCCCGGACGGCGTACACCGCAGTCTGCCTCGGCGCGATCGTCCTCATGGAGCTCGGCGCGCGGCTGTATCGCCCGTGGGTCGCCGCGCAGGACGTCCATGACTTCGGCATCGCCGGCACGCTCGGCAGCCACGTCGGTACTGTGGCGCAGATCTTCGCCGTCCTGGCGATCGTGCACGCGACGAGGGAGGAAGCGCGGCTCATCGTCGGCCTCGTGACCGTGGGCTACTGCGCCTACAGGCTGGTGCAGGTGTGGCTCCCGGGAGGCGCCGACGGCCTCGACGACGTCGCGGCCACGGTCGTGGGCGGCTTCATCGCCTTCGGGCTCCTGGGCCTCGTCGAGCGATGGACCGAGCCGCCGGGTTGATGGGCCGCGGGGCTTGGAGACGCGCTGTCGGGCGACCCCGCTGGTCCGGTGCACGGCGGCGGCGCTCGCGCCTGGGGCAGGCGCTCGGCGCCGAGGGCCTCGGGGAGCCCTGACCTGTGCCGCGCTACGCCGTCTTTCTGCGGGCCATCAACGTCGGTGGGCACACGGTCAAGATGGACGCCCTGCGGGGGATCTTCGAGTCGCTGGGCCTGAACGGGGTCGCGACGTTCATCGTCAGCGGCAACGTGGTCTTCGAGGCGCCGGAGGACGACGCGCCGACGCTCGAGCGGCGGATCTCGTTGGGCCTCCTCGAGGCGCTCGGCTACGAGGTCGCCTGCTTCGTGCGCAGCATGGAGGAGCTCGCCGAGATCGCGGCTCACCAGCCCTTCACGGCCGCCGAGCTCGAGGGCGCCGTCTCGGTGAACGTGGCCTTCACTGCCGCGGCCGTCTCCGCGGAGGAGGAGCGCCGCCTGCGGGAGCACCGCACCGACATCGACGACTTCCGGGTGCGCGGCCGCGAGGTCTATTGGCTCTGCCGGAGACGACAGAGCGAGTCGACCTTCTCGAACGCTGCCCTCGAGAAGACGCTCGGCCGGCCGTCCACGCTGCGCGGCGTGAGCACCGTCACGAAGATAAGGGCCAGGTTCGCCGGCGGCGGAGGACGCGGAAGCAGCCAGCCAGTGTGAGGGCGGCGGGGACCGGCGGCGGGTGGCGCGCGGGCCAGGATCCGCGCCGGCCTGGGTGAACCGCCGGGAAGTGGCGTGCGTCACCCCGGGCAGCAGACGGCGAACCCGAAGGAGGCCACCGATGACGCGATCCCCCGGACGGCTGCTGGCCGTGGCGCTTGCCGCCGCCATGCTCTCGCTCGTGGGCTGCGGCTGGTTCGCCGGAGGCCCGCAGCTCGACGGGACAAGCTGGCGGCTCACCGGCTGGTCGGCCGGCTCCCTCGACCCCGCGGCCTATCCGATCGGCGCCCAGTTCGCTGACGGGCGGATCGGCGGGCAGGCGCCCGTCAACAGCTACGGCGGGTCTTACAAGGCGAGCGCCGACGGGCGCTTCACGACCAAGGACATCGTGATGACGATGATGGCCGGCCCCGAGCCCGCGATGCGTGCCGAGGAGGCGTACTTCGCCCTGCTCGGCAAGGCCCGCGGCTACGCGCTCGACCGGGACCGGCTCGCTCTTCTCGACGCCGGCGGCCACGAGCTGCTCGTCTTCGGCCCGCGCCCGTAGGGCCGGCGCCGGCGGCGCGGCGGTCGTGCGGGCCGGTGGCCGGGCCGACCCCGGCGGTGGCCCCGGAGCGCCCTCCGCCTAGGTCTCCATCCAGCTGGAGAACCCCTGATGCATGACCCCGGGGTTCATCTCGCCGGTGAAGCCGCCCATCTCCTGGGCGTGCGTGGCGTGGTGCTGACCGAAGTCGAGGCCGGCGCCGTCGGCGCCGGTGGCGGCGAGTGCCGGCGCCGCCGGCACGAGCGTGAGTGCCAGCGCGGCGGCGAGTGTGAAGACGCGTCGCATGTGAGTCCCTTCCATGGCAGGCCCGGCGCGGTCCGGCCGGGAGAACCGATCGACAGGCTCCTGATTCCCGATCCGTCGCGTTCGGTCACTACGCGCCTGCGTCCGGGCTCGAGTGGCGACCGTGCCGCCAGTGTGCCGGGCGGGTGCGCCGGGTACCGTATCCGCGACCGGCTCGATGCGAAGCAGGGAGGCTGGCATGAGCAACACCATCATCGTGGGGTACGACGGCTCGGGGGCGTCGAAGGCAGCCCTGAACGTCGCCATCGACATCGTCAGGGGCATGCCCGACGGAGAGATCGTGATCGCCTGCGGGCACGACCGCCGGCCCGGATGGCTCGGGTATGAGCCACTGTGGAAGTCGGCCATGGAGATGGAGAAGCTCTGGGACGCGATGGAGACGAGGATCGCCGTGGACCTCGAGGCGGCGGCGGAGACCGTGCGCGCGGCCGGCGTGAAGGCGGTGGCCGCGTGCAGCAGGGGCAACCCGTCGTCGGTCGTCACGGCCGTGGCCCGCGAGACCGGCGCGCGCATGATCGTCGTCGGCGCCCGCGGCGCGGGCAAGGCCGAGAGCCTGACCGTCCTGGGGTCGACGACCACGGAGCTGCTGCATACGGCGAACATCCCCGTCGTCGTGGTGCCGGCGTAGCCGGGGCCGCGCCGCGGCTGCCCCCGTGGGCCGCGGCGAGTGGGCGCCGTGCCCTGCGGTCAGCCCAGCGCGAGGAGCGTGAACACGAGCACGAAGATGGCGACCGTCTCGACGATGCCGATCACGGCGAGGTAGTTGCTGAAGCCTTGGCCGGTCGAGGCGAGCGCGTCGGCGCAGTGAGCCCCGACCTTGCCCTGCCCGTAGGCGGAAGCGCCCATCCCGAGGCCGGCGGCGACCCCCGCGCCGAGCAGCGCGTAGGGGTTGTAGCCGCCATCCGCCTTGCTGAGCATCGTGATCATGAGGATCATCCCGTAGATCGTCTGCGAGAGCGGCGCCCCGACGAAGGTGAACAGCGTGAAGGGCGCCGGCTTGCCCTCGGCCAGCAGCCGCTTCCAGGCGCCGACGGCGCCGGCGCCGGCCGCGTACGCTCCTATGGCGGAGCCGACCGCGGCGAGCGCCATCGCCGCCACGGCTCCGATACGGCCCATCTCGGCTGCAGCTTCCGGAGTCATCGGCATCCCTTTCTCTGGTGGGTCGAGCTACGTGTCATCTTGCCGCCTCCCGCCGACCGGCGAACGGTGTGAACAGGTTGTGGCCCGCCCAGGTCAGGCCTTTGTGGGTCGAGAACTCAAGCGTGTTGAGCCGCACGGCGTGGACCAGGACTCCCAGGCCCGCCAGCACGATATTGAGCGCGTTGGCGAACAGCAGCAGGAGGCTGGCGGCGACGGCCGTGAGCACGCTGTCGAAGCCGATGGACGCCGCCATACCGTTGAACGCCGCGAGCACCGCGATCGACGCGTAGCCGACGGCGAAGAGGCGGATGTACGAGAGGATGTCGACGAAGTTGCCGATGAACGTCAGGGGCAGGAGGGCGTGGTCGATCCAGCTCTCCTTGAACTCGCGGGGGGTCTTCATGAACCCCGCCACCAGCACGGCACCGGCGATCAGCAGGTAGATCACGAAGCCCGGCATCGCCCGCCCGAGGACCGTCTGGCGGGCGAGGAAGAACATCGACCACAGGATGATGAGCCAGCCGGCCTGGGCGACCACCTTGGTCCACGCCCTCGTTCGCGCATGGGTGATGGCGTTCCAGAGGTGCGCGATCGTCAGATGCGCGGCGCCGATCAGGAAGCACAGGTCGACCAGGTTGTCGCGATCCTGGATCCAGGTGATCTCGAGGGCGGTCAGGAACCCGGGCAGGGTCGGGATGCCGAAGTAGTTGCCGTTGATGACCCCCCAGCCGAGTGTCGCGAAGCCCACGATGTACATCATGTGGAAGACGTGCCGGGGGGTCTTGTCGAGGCGGCGCTGCAGGACCACCGTCAGGATGAGCAACAAGGTGGCGTACCCGGCGTCGCCCACGATCATCGCGAAGAAGAGGCTGAAGAACGGCAGGAAGACCCAGCCGACGTCGGACTCCCAGTAGCCGGGGTAGATGCGGAGGAAGTCGAGGATGGTGCGCACCGGCTTGACCCACCGGGAATGGTGCAGAAGCGTGGGGACGTCTTCGTCGGGCCGCGGCTCGTCGAGCAGCAGGCCCCAGCCTTGCTCCGCCGCCGCCCCGCGCAGCTCCTCGCAGTCGCGCTCCGGAACGTAGCCGCCGAGGACGGCGAAGCGCTCCGCCTCCTCCATGCCGGCGCGTACCTCCGCGAAGCGCACCGCGTCGGCGGTCCGCGCGATGTGGCTCCTGATGGCGGCCCGATCAGAGGCGAGTGCGTTGAGGCGCGCGTCCAGCCGCGCCAGTTCCGCCACGATCTCGGTGCGCTCGGCGCGCAGCTCCGCCAGAGGGCGGTCCGGCCAGGGCACCACTGTGTACTCGCCTCCGAGGTCCGGCACCCCGGGCCCCCAGCCGCCCGGCGCGACAAGGACGAACCGCTGCCGCTCGCGGTCGCGGCTCACGACGTGAAGGAGCTGCCCCTCCGGGGCGACGAGCGTGACCGAGGCCCGGGCAGCGCCGAGCAGGGTCGCGACGCCGGCTCGGGCGAGTTCCTCGACGACGCTCAGATCGAACTCGCCGAAGAGGCCGGCGCGCCGCAGCTCGTGGTCCAGGGAGCCGGCTCTGTCCCCGAGCTCGCGCCCCCGCGCGAGGGCGGCGGTGATCTCGGCGATCAGGTCGGCGGCCGGGCGACCGGACCCGCTCGGCTCGACCCCCTCCGGCAGCGCCGCCAGCGCCCGCTCGGCTTCGTCAAGCCGGGCGCGCAGCGCCTCCAGGGCATCGCCCTCCGGCCGCCGCAGGTCGGTGACGTGCACGACGCCGAGCTCGCGCAGCGCCGTGAGTGCGTCGTCGCGATCCTGCGCGAGGCAGAGGAGCGTCAGGCGTTTCAGCTTGACGATCATTCGCCGGCGACCCCCGAGCGCAGCTCGGCGATCTTGCTCTTGGCGAGCTTGGCTCGCGCCACCGCCGCGGTGCTCGCATCGCCCAGGGCGATGCGGATGACGCGGATATTCTCCTCCGCACGAACGATCATCACCTTCTCGAGCAGGTTGACGCGCTGCGACGTGATGCGCAGCTCCTCCGCGAGCAGCTCCCGTTGGCGGAGGAGCACGAGCTGCTCGGCCCGGACCGCGATCAGCTCGCACAAGGCCACGACCGCGTCCTCGAGCCAGGGCGGCGTCGCGAAGTAGTCGATCGCCGGCTCGGCGAAGCGCACGCCGGCGAGAGTGGGTACGGTGACGCCGGCGATGTTGGCGCTCTCCAGGTCGAGGTGCTCGAGGCGCACGTATGCGGCCAGGTCCGGCCATGACGAGAGCAGCTTGACCCAGGGGCGCATGCTCTCGACGAGCGCGGCCTCCCGGGCCGCGTGCTCGCGCCACATGAGCTCCGCGTGGCGTACCTCGCGCTGGAGCTGCCGCTTCTTGAGCTCCAGGGTCGGGAGGAACCGGTGGTAGCGCCGGAGGGCGCCCCGCTGCGCCTTGAGCTCGCCTTTGGTCTTCTTGACCTTGGCCATCAGTCGGCGGCGGTCGGCCAGAAGCGCTCGCAGAGGCCGGTGGGGATGCCCGTCTCCCTCGGCTCGAAGCAGTCGGCCAGAATGCGCCAGCCCAGGTCGAGCGCCTCCTCCAGCGGGATGTTCACGCTGAGGTCCATGAGCTGCTCCTCGAAGAGGGCGCCGTAGCGGAGCAGCTTGTGGTCCCAGGCGCTCATGCGAAAGCCCATGGACTGCTTCTCGAGGCTTTCCTTGAAGCCCGCGTACAGCTGGATCATGGTATTCATGATCGTGCGGTGATCGTCGCGGGTGCCCGCGTTGACCTGCTGCTTGAGGCGGCTCAGCGAGCCGAACGGCTCGATGCGCCCGTTGCGCAGATAGAACTGCCCTTCCGTGATGTAACCGGTGTTGTCGGGGATGGGGTGCGTCACGTCGTCGCCGGGCATGGTCGTCACGGCGAGCACGGTGACCGAACCGGCGCCCTCGAAGTCCACGGCCTTCTCGTACCGCGAGGCCAGCTGACTGTACAGGTCGCCCGGGTAGCCGCGCGTCGACGGGATCTGCTCCATCGTGATGGCGACTTCTTTGAGCGAATCGGCGAAGTTGCTCATGTCGGTGAGGAGCACCAGCACACGCCTGCCCTCGAGGGCG
This sequence comes from Thermoleophilia bacterium, assembly GCA_041648235.1. Taxonomy (GTDB): domain Bacteria; phylum Actinomycetota; class Thermoleophilia; order UBA2241; family UBA2241; genus CAIXSE01. The sequence goes on along the minus strand of JBAZPK010000044.1, from coordinate 239 downwards.
AACCGCTCGGCCACGGCCAGGCAGGTGTCGGGGACGAGGAGGCATTCCACGACCGGGTCGGCGGCCGTGTGGACGTAGAGGACGGCGCGCGAGAGCGCCCCCTGCCCCTCGAGGGTGTCGCGGAAGTAGCAGGATGCAGAACAAAGCCGCCTTGAGAGGAGCGCGTTTGCCGGGTGGAGCGGCAGGGAGCGGGAAGCGGGTGGGTTTCGCCCCCCGCGAGCCCTCGGGGCGGGCCCCTG
>JBAZPK010000043.1:0-15463 GCA_041648235.1 Thermoleophilia bacterium | reverse complement strand
AAGCCGACCGCGGCCCTCCCGGCGGCGCGCAAGGCGCCGGCGAGGCCAGGCGGCGATGCCAAGAAGACGACGGCCGCGCGCGGCCGCGGCGGCCGCAAGAAGTAGGGCCGCGGCCGCCCGAGAACGGTCGATGGGCCGGGGAGGCGGGATCCTCCCCGGTCCCCGGCGCGGCGGCGAAGCCGCCGTCCGGCCGCCCAGGCACGGGCCCCCGACGCGCTTCGACGAGGGCCCGCTCCGGAGGCCGCCGACCTCGCCGCGCAGCGCCCTGTGCTCTACACTGCTGGGGAGCGTCATCCATATGGATGGATACGAGGCCGCGGCGTTCCGCGGGATCGCTTGAGGTGGCACATGGAGGCTGAGGAGAAGGCGTCTATCGAGGTCACACTGCATCTCCATCCGCACCTCACGCGGTACAGCCCTCGCATCGGGGCTTCGGGCCCGCAGCCGGTGGAGGTGCCCGAGGGCACCACGGCCGGCGAGCTGCTCACGGGCATCTGCGGCCTGCCTGGCAGGCTGCAGCTCTTCATCGCCCTCAACGGGCGTCAGGCGAGCCCGGACGAGCCCCTGCGCGACGGTGACCGGGTGCGCGTCTTCATGCCGCTGTCGGGAGGCTGACCGCCACCAGGCGGTCCGCGCGAGACACTCAAGGAGGCGATTCGGCAGTGAAAGCCCAGCTCGTCGTGAACCCGGACAGGTGCACGGGATGCAGAGCCTGCGAGACGGCTTGCTCTTTCGCGCACTACGAGGAGTTCAACCCGCAGAGGTCGGCCGTCCGCGTGAGCGTCTTCACCAACGATGCCTACTTCCTCCCGGTCGTCTGCCTCCAGTGCGCCGACGCGGCCTGCGTGGCCGTGTGCCCGTCGGGTGCGATGCACGTGGGCGAGGTCGACGGCAACTACGCCGTGCTGGTCGACCGCGAGCGCTGCGTGGGTTGCCACATGTGCGTCCTCGCCTGCCCCTTCGGCTGCGTCGAGGACGACGGCGCCCAGAGTGTGCGCAAGTGCGACCTGTGCGCTGGAGACCCGGCCTGTGTGCGCGCTTGCGCGACCAGGGCCCTCGACTACGCCCCGGTCGGCACCGTCGCGAGCGCCCGGCGCAAGGCGCTGGCGGGGAGAATGAAGCTCGAAGAAGGGCGGCAGTGATGGCGCGCGCGGCTGCGTTCGGAGGCTGGCAAGGCCGGCTTCTCAGGGTCGACCTGGAACAGGGCACGGCGCGCGGCGAGCCCATCGAGCGCGCCGTGCTCGAGAAGTGGGTCGGGGGGCGCGGGCTCGGCGTCTGGTACCTGAACCAGGAGGTCGACCCGCAGGTTGACGCCTTGGGCCCCGCCAACAAGCTCATCTTCGCGACCGGCCCGCTCACCGGCACGGGTACGGTCGCCGGCAGCCGCCAGATGCTGGTGACCAAGTCGCCGCTGACCGGGGCCGTCGCCACCTCGAACACCGGCGGGTACTTCGGCGCCGAGCTCAAGTTCGCCGGCTACGATGCCATCATCGTCGAGAAGGCCGCCGCGGCTCCCGTCTACCTCTGGATCGACGACGACCGCGTCGAGATCCGCGCCGCGGACGACGTGTGGGGGCGGGAGGTCGGCGCGACGACCGGCATCCTGCTGGGCGAGACCCACGAGGATGCCAAGGTCATGTGCATCGGGCCGGCCGGCGAGAACCTGGTCAAGATCAGCGCCGTGATGAACGACATGGGCCGGGCGGCCGGGCGTTCCGGCGTCGGAGCGGTCATGGGCTCCAAGCGGCTCAAGGCCATTGTCGTCCACGGTACGCAGGGCGTGCGCGTCGCCGACCCGGCCGGGTTCATGCAGGCCGTCCAGGACGTCCGCGACCACGAGCTGCTGAACCAGTACATGACGGTGACCATCGCCGAGTACGGCACGTCCGACGTCGTCGAGTTCTCCGACGAGCTCGGGCTCCTGCCGACGAGGAACTTCCAGCAGGGCACCTTCGAGGGAGCCGCGGCGATCGGCGGCAGCGCCGTGGCGCGCTACAACCTCAAGGGGGTCGGCAAGACCAAGGCCTGCTTCGGCTGCCCCACCGCCTGCGGGCGCGTCACCGCCGTGGAGCACGGGCCGTTCAAGGGCCGCGGGGAGGGCCCCGAGTACGAGACGCTCGGGTCGCTCGGGGCCGTGTGCGGGGTCTCGGACCTCGAGGCGGTCCTCAAGAGCAACTACCTGTGCAACGAGCTCGGCATGGACACGATCTCGGCCGGGGTGACGATGGCGTGTGCGATGGAGCTCGTCGAGAAGGGCTACCTCTCGGAGGGCGAGGTCGGGCGCCCACTGGGCTTCGGCGACGGCGCCGCCGTGGTCGAGCTCCTGCAGAAGACGGCGCTGCGCGAGGGCTTCGGCGACGCGCTCGCGGAGGGGTCGTACCGGCTTGCCGAGCGCTATGGCCACCCGGAGCTCAGCATGACCGTCAAGAAGCTCGAGTTCCCGAACTACGACCCGCGCGGCGGCAACGGCTTCGCGCTCGCCTACGCGACCCAGAACCGCGGCGCCTGCCACATCCGCAACGAGGTCCACTGCGTCGAGTTCTTCGGCATCTCGCTGCTCGGGATCACGAAGGAAGAGGGCGAGAACGTCGACCGCTTCAGCAGCGACGGCAAGGCCGAGATCGCCAAGCAGATCCAGGATTACTACTGCATGATCGACTCCTCCGGGATGTGCAACTTCCTGGTCATCTCCATGCCCCACGCGGCCGCGTTCATGGGCCTCGTCGAGAAGGCCACGGGGATCGACTTCGGCGGCCTCGACGGGTTCCTGCGCGTCGGCGAAGCCATCTACAACCTCGAGCGGCTCTTCAACCTCGGGGCAGGCCTCACGGCGGCCGACGACACGCTGCCGCGGCGCATGCTCGAGGAGCCGTTCGTCGAAGGTGCCAGCAAGGGCCACGTGCCGAAGCTGGACGTGATGCTGCCCGAGTACTACGCCCTGCGCGGCTGGGACGCGGCCGGCGTGCCGACGGCGGAGCGCCTGGCCGAGCTCGGCGTGGCAGGCGGGGCCGCGCTCTGAAGCCGAGCTGCCGGGACCGCAGGGCGGGTACGTGAGGGCGCCCTACGTCATCCTCGGGAACGGGGCGGCGGCGCTGGCGGCGATCAGGGCCATCCGGCGGCGCGACCGGCAGGGCGGGATCATCGTCGTGACCGCCGGGTCGCCGGCCGCCTACTCGCCGGCGCTGCTGCCCTACGTCATCTCCGGGCGCCTGCCCGAGGAGCGTCTCGCCTTGACCGGCCAGGCCTTCTACTCATCGCACGGGGTGACTCTGCTGGCGGGGCGCCGAGCCGTGGAGGTGGAGGCGGGCGAGCACCGGGTCAGCCTCGATGATGAGGGGCACGTCGGCTACGGCCGCCTGCTCGTCGCCACAGGGGCGTCCGCCAAAGGGAGCGCCGTCGCCGGCGCGGACGCAGGTGAACCGCTGACGCTGCGCTCCCTCGAGGACGCTCGGCGCATCCGCGCCCGGGCCGCCGAGTGCCGGGCGGTCTGCGTCCTTGGCGCGGGCCTGGCGGGGCTGGAGATGGCCATGGCCCTTCGCGAGCTGGGCAAGGACGTCGCCGTCGTCGCGGCGTCGGGGCAGATCCTGAGCCGCAACGCCGGCCCGGCCGAGGCCGAGGTCGTGCAGGCGATGCTCGCGAGAGCGGGGGTCAGCCTCCTGCTCGGACGCTCGCTCGCGGGCCTCGAGCACGGCCTCGGCAGGCGCTGGCTGGTGACGAACGAGGGCGACCGCGTGCCGGCGGACCTCCTCGTCGCGGCCAAGGGGGCGCAGCCCAACGCGAGGCCGCTGACCGGCGGAGCCGGCGCGCCGGGTCATCAGACCGTCGACGAGCACATGCGCACGGGCCTCCCCGACGTCTTCGCCGCCGGCGATGTCGTGCTGTCGCGGGACGCCGTCAGCGGCGAGCCACGGGCCTTCTCGACCTGGCCGAGCGCCTGTCTGGAGGGCAATGTCGCCGGAGCGTCCATGGCCGGAGGGGCGATCTCGTGCGAGGCCGAGATCGCCTTCAACATCATCCCGGTGTTCGGCTCCTCCGCCGCGTTCATCGGGGACACTGCGAGCGCGGCCCAGGCTCCGGATGGCGAGGCCCTGGTCTGGAAGGGGAGCCGGCCGGAACGCGGGCTCTATCGGCGGTTCTACCTGCGCGGCGGCCGGATCGTCGGGGCGGCGCTCGTCGGCTCCTGCCGGGACGCGGGGCTTGTGCGGCGCCTCATCGAGACGGGCGCGAGCACCTCCGGCCGCGCCCTGGCCGACGTCCTCGCCGGTTCCGGCTGGGGAGCGGTGAAGGGGCGCTGCCTGCCGCGGCTGTGAGCGGTCGGCTCGGCCGTACGCCCGCCGGCGCCGCGTGGTCTCGCTCTTGCGCGCCTGTGGCAGCACCTCGAAGTAGCCGTTGAACGACTCTGCGTCGGTGGCGATTCGACGGGTGCTCTCAAGGAAGGCGTCGACGCGCTCCGCCGGCGTCGCGTCGGCGATCATCGGTGCCTGCGCGTGGGCGCACTCGCCCAGGACGATCGCGCGGATGACGGCCTCGACGAGCCCTACCTTGCCGCCGAAGTAGCAGCGCGTGGAGGCCTCGTTGGCCTCCGCCTCTGCGGTGACGGCTTCGAGGGTCAGCGCCGCGAGACCGTCGCGGGCCAGGATGCGCCTGGCCGCGACGATCATGCGGCGGGCGGTGGGGTGGTCCCGGATGTCCGCCTGAGAAGGCTCTGGGCCTTTGTCAGGAGCGTCGCCGGCGTCGCTGTCGTTCGTCGCTCGCAATGAGGGCCTCTCGCTTTCGTTCTGCACTCGTTCCCCCCGGAGACCCGTGTCGCAAGGAGCGCTGCGCCGGGCTTTTCGGCAGCCGGTCGGGACCTCGTGCGTCCTGCTAGCCGCAACCGCCACGGGCTGTAAACACGGCGGGGGCTCCACTCAAGCGCTTCTCGAGTCCGCGCCCCCTGCGCAATCGACCAGCGCATCGAGGCCGCCGAGGGCATCAAGCGGGGCCGACGGACATCCCCACTATCTACGCGACCCACGCCCTCGCCGCCGGCTGCTCGATCATCCTGAAGCCTGTCAGCAGCACGCCGTTCAGCAGCATCGCCCTGGGCGAGATCTTCGATGAGGCCATCGCGATCGCCAACGAGACGCCGTACGGCCTGCAGGGTGCGGCCTTCACGAGCAGCCTGCGCAACGCGTTCCTGCTTGGCGAGGGGATCACGTGTGGTACCGTCCTCATCAATGAGAGCAACAACTCTTGGGACCAGCTCGCCCCGTTCGGCGGCCGCAAGCAGAGCGGCCTCGGGCGTGAGCTTTCGTCGTGGATGTTCGACGAGGTGACCGAGCTGAAGCAGATGAACATCGACATCGCCAAGGTCAAGTGACCGCTGTCGCCAGGCGATCCGGCGGCGCGTGGGACGGGGCCAGAAGCCCCATCCCGCGCGCCGCCGTGCTGCACTCGGGCCCGAAGGATGCGCGGAGGACTGATGCGCCGCGGCCCGTCCCGCCAGACCGTAGGGGGTGTCACAGCAGATGAACGAGAACGTGTCCGCGACGGTGGTGGTTGTGGCCGAGGGCGCGGCGCCGAGTCACGAGTACGGGCGCCTCACCGTCGACGTCGAGAAGTGCACGGGGTGCCGGTGCTGTGAGCTCGCCTGTTCCCTGAAGAACTATGGGGAGTGCAATCCGTCGCGCGCCCGTATCTATGTGGTGCGCTCGCAGGTCGACGGGGTGATCACCACGATCCCTGTGACGTGCCAGCAGTGTGAGGACCCCCTGTGCGTGGCGATGTGCCCGGCGGCGGCGCTCAGCCGCAGCGCCGAGACGCACGCGGTGGTCGTGGACCCGGACAAGTGCCTCGGCTGTCGTACCTGCGTGGAAGTCTGCCCGTTCGGCGCCCCCGCCGTAGACCCACGCACCGGCAAAGCGGAGAAATGCACCTTGTGCGATGGCGAGCCGACGTGCGTCAAGGTGTGTTCGCAGCAGGCGCTCACCTTCGTCAGCGCCGAGGAAGAGGGCTTGTATCGCAAGCGTAGCGGCGTCGAGAAGTACCTGGAGCACCTCCGTTCGGTCGCTGCGATCGACGGGTGATGGGGAGTGGAACCATGACGGATCTCTACGGCGGCAAGATACTCCGCGTGGACCTCACCAGAGGGGAGGTCGCGACAGTCCCCACCGAGCGCTACGCGCCCAAGTTCATCGGGGGGCGAGGATTCAACGCCCGCCTGCTCTACGAGGCTGTCGATGCCTCCACCGACCCGTTGGGCCCGGAGAACATCGTCGGCCTGTCGGCCGGACCGCTCTCGGGCACGCTCTACCCCGGTTGCAGCCGCACGGACGTCATGTGCAAGTCGCCGGTCACCGGCTACATCGGAAACGCGAGCATGGGCGGCGACTGGTCGGCCGAGCTCAAGCACGCCGGCTGGGATGCGGTCGTGCTCGAGGGTAAGGCGGCCAAGCCCGTCTACGTCGCGATCCGCAACGACAGGGTGGAGATCCGCGACGCGGGCGAGCTGTGGGGCAAGCAGAACTACGTGGTCCAGGACCTCATCAGGTCGGAGCTGGGCAGCCCCGACGCCAAGATCGTCTCCATCGGCCCCGCGGGGGAGAACCAGGTCGTGTACTCGACGATCCACTGCAACGTCGGCAATGCCGCGGCGCGCACGGGGACCGGCGCCGTGATGGGGTCGAAGAACTGCAAGGCGATCGCCTGCGCGGCACGCAGGGGGTCAAGGTCGCCGACCCCGAGGCGTTCCTGGAGGCGTGCCTGGAGGCTCACCAGACGGTCCGCGACTCCGAGTACTACGAGGAGGTCCACACCATCGGCGTGATGAACGCCGAGACGGCCTACGTGCGCTCGGGCATCGAGTGCGGCGGTGACGGCCACGAGGGCGCGAGTTCGTTCGAGGACAAGTACTACTTCCGTGACTTCTACAAGGAGTGGGGCCATCGCCGGACGGGGTGCGCGGGCTGCCCGGTGCACTGCATGGAGAACTACCGGGTGCCGGGCATCGGGGGCACGGTCATCTCGTGCGAGCTCTACCCGCAGCTCTCGGCGGAGCTGCGCAACGACGACATGCTGAACTGGTTCGAGCAGGTCAGGCTCTGCCAGCAGATGGGCATCGATAACACGTCCATGGCCATGACCATCCAGTGGCTCATGGAGCTGCATGAGCTCGGCGTGCTCGACGCGAGCCTCACCGACGGCATACCGATTGAGTTCGGCAGCTCGCAGGCGATCGACTACCTGATGCGCGCCACGGTGGGCAGGACGGGCTTCGGAGACGTCGTCGCGGGCGGAATGAAGGCCACCGCCGAGTACCTCGATGCGAGGGTCCCGCTCGAGCGGCGCGGCGGCAGGAGCACCTACCACCACGCCATGCAGGTCAACAACAACCCGATGTACGGCATCAATCCGCGGGTGAAGTCGATGGCGCTCTCCTACTCCATCGGCAGAAGGTCCGACTGCATCCAGGACCTGAACATGCAGGAGTTCGACGTCATCACGGCGCCAATCTACCCGGACTGGTCGGAAGCGGACAGGAAGGCCGCCGTCGAGCACGACTACGTCGTCTCCGCGGCGCAGACCGGCATCGAGGACGCTGCCGACCCGGCCGTCTGGCAGGGCAATGCCAAGGTCGTCAGCGACATGGGCGTCACGACCGGGGTGCCGGACATGGTGGGCACCTGCAAGTGGCATACGCCATGGTTGTTCATGGACATCAAGCCGAAGCAGTATGCCAAGGCTCTGACCGCGGGCCTGGGCCGGCCGGTGACCGAGGACGATCTCACCGCCGCCTCGCTTCGGCTCAGGAACGTCGAGCGCGCCCTCGAGTGCAAACTGGGCAGGCGCCGGGAGAACGACACGGTCCCGGAGAAGGAGTTCGGCAAGCCGGTCTCCCACGGTTTGTGGAAGGGCAAGCTCGGCATCGAGCGCGATGAGCTCGAGGGCATGAAGGACATGTACTACGACTTGCGCGGCTGGGATCCGAAGACGGGTATCCCCTTCAAGGAGACGCTGACCGAGTTCGGGCTCGACGACATCGCCCAGGACCTGGATGCTTTGGGCATCCTGCCGGAGCGTGCCGCCGCCGCCGCCGCCGACCCTGCCGGGGATGAGCCTCGCGGCGAAGCCGGGCAGACCGAGGAGCTGGTGACGGACTGAGCGGCGGAGTGGCACCGCTCGTGGTACCTGCCGACCTCCTGGCGCGGATCGACGCGACGCCGCGCACCGGCAGGCCGCAGATCTCGTGGGAGGCGTCCATCGCCGGCTACTTGTACCTGGGCGGGCTGGGCGCCGGCGCCTACATCGTGGCGGTGGTCGCCGGCTGGCTGGGCCTGACGCTCGCCCCGGCTCGCATAACGTTGATCGGCGGTTGGGTGTGGGACTGGTCGCGGGCCCTCGTCCTGTGGGGGCCGTTCGCGACCGCGCTCGGGGCCTCCCTGCTGATCTTCCATCTTGGGAAGAACTGGTTTCTCTTCTACACGGCCTGCAAGAACCCCCGGACCTCGTGGCTGGCGAGGGGCTTCCTGATCCTCAGCGGGTTCATCGTCGTCGGGGGCGTGGTGGCGGCGGTCGCGGTGTTCCTGCCGTCCTGGCCCGACCGCCACCTCGGGCTCTGGCGGGTGCTGGAGGCGGTCGGGGTGGTGCTCGCCTTCGGTACGGCCATCTACACCGGCCTCCTGCTCAGGTCGATCAAGTACATCCCGGCCTGGAACGCGCCCCTCATCCCCTTCCTGTTTCTGGCGTCCGCTCTCTCCACCGGGGCGATGGGCGTGCTCATGGGCGCCATGGTCCACCGTCTCCTCGTTGCGGACGCCGCCTCGGTGCACGGATTGGCGCGTGGGGTGGAGGCGATCGAGCCGCTGCTGATCGCGATCGAAGCGACGCTGCTGGTGCTCTACGTTCGGTATCTCAAGAAGGGCAAGCCGGAGGGGCTCCTCTCGGCTGGCCTGTGGCTCTCGGGCTCCTGGCGGTACGGCTTCTGGGGAGGCATTGTGGGGCTGTCGCTGGCGTTGCCCTTCGCCCTCGCTCTCGTCAACCTCGGGCTGCGCTCGGACCTGCTGGCCGTGATCGCGTCGGCAAGCGTCCTGAGCGGCGGCTTCGTGCTCCGGATGGGCGTCCTGGGCATCGGAGTCAAAGAGACGCCGCCGCTGTACAAGTTCGCCCTGTGGCGCGCGCAGCACCCGGCGGTCGGCCCGAGCTCGGCCCTGGAGAGGCCGTGAGCCCGGCGCTCGCAAGGAGGTGAGGGGGAGTGAACGGGAAGGTCCTGCTCGTCGACGAAGAGAAGTGTGACGGCTGCCTGCTCTGTGCCATCGCCTGCTCGATCGCCCATACCGGCCAGATCGATCTGGTGCGGTCGCACTTCAAGGTCTGGCGCACCGAGGAGCAGCTGCACGTACCGCTCACCTGCCACCACTGCGAGACGCCCTCGTGCGCGGCAGCCTGCCCCACCAAGGCCTGCCACCAGGACGCCGAGGGCGGGCGCGTCCTCATCGACGACGCGAAGTGCATCGCCTGCCGGACCTGCGTCGTCGCCTGCCCCTTCGGCCATGCCCACTACGACCCCGTCGCGCGCGTCAGCACCAAGTGCGACTACTGTGACGGAGAGCCGGAGTGCGTGCGCGTGTGCGCGCCGGGAGCCATCCGTTACGTGTATTCGGATGAGAGCTCAGGGCACAGGAGGCGCGCCGCGGCGCAGGTGCGGGCGGCGCGCCGGCTGGAGCCCTGAGGGCGGAGAGCTCCCCGCCGACGGCGAGCGGCTGGCCGTGCCCGGCGCGCTCGCGCCGGCGACCCGTGACGAGCCGGCGAACGCTGTGGGTCTCAGGCGCGGGACTGCCCGAGACGTGACGCCAGTCGCTGCCCCCCGGCAGCGAGGCCGAGCTTCCGGCGCAGGTTCTTGCGATGGAACGACACGGTGGTCGGGGAGATGTACAGCGCCTCCGCGATCTCACTCGTGCTCCTGCCGACGCGGATGAGCCCGGCGATCTCACGCTCCCGGGGCGTGAGCTGCGGCCCGGCCTCCGTGACGGAGCCCAGCGCCGGGGCAAGCGGGCTGACCACCTCCCGCAGGCTTCGCACGGCGGCGTCCAGGTAGATCGCTTCCGGAGTGGCGGCAAGGGGCTTCGCCAGCCGCCCCAGCATGGGCAGGATCATCGTCTCCACGTTGTCGGCGATGGTGCGCTCGAGCTCCGCCCGGTCGCGGTTGCGCTGCTCCAGGATGACGCGAAGGGCGGTGTTGGCATCGGAAAGTGCCGCCGCCTGCCGGCGGAGCGAGGCCTCCGACTCTTCCAGGGCCTTGCGCAGGGTACGGTGATCGGTGATGTCGGTGCCCAGCGCGAAGCAGGTCGCCTTGCCGCGAAAGCGGCACGGCACGAGGGTGATCGCGAGGGCCTTGACGGCGCCGCCGATCTCGATCTCGAGCTCGAGGGTGGCGGTGACGCCCGACGACGTCGCTGCGCGCACCGCCCTGAGGGCGTGCCCGCCCCACAGGGTGCCCACGTCGCGCCGCAGGAGCTGCGCCCGGCTCGTCTCCATGAACTGTGCCCCGGCCGAGTTGGCGTCGAGAAAGCGGCCGTCGTCGGCGATCTGGAAGGCGGGATTGATGGCGTTCTCGAAGAGCGTGCGATACAGCTCCGCGGCCTCGTGCAGCGCGCGTTCCGCCTCCTGGTCGCGAGTGACGTCGCGGATGGCGCCGACCATGTGTGAGGAGCTGCCGTCTTCGTCCCGCAGCACCACGCCACGGTCGTGCACCTGCACGTAGGTGCCGTCTTCACGGCGCAGGCGATACTCGTCGCGGTACTCGCCGCCTTCGCGGACCGCCTTGTCGACCGCCTCCACGGTGGCGGCGCGGTCGTCCGGGTGGAGCCGGTCAAGCCACGCGGCGAAGGCGCGCGGGAGCGACTCGGGCGCCAGCCCAAGCAGGGCGTCGATCTGCGCCGAGAACTCCATGTAGCCGGTGTGGATGTGCCAGTCGTAGTACGCGTCGAACACCGAATCCACGAACGCCTGAAAACGCGACTGGGTCGGCGGCCTGCGGTCGGGCCGGGGGCTTCCGGCCCGGGCCGGCGTCAGGGGGGCGGGAGGGAGCTCCGGGGTGGTCGTCATGCCTCTCCTTACGACGTGGGATGGGGCGGATGCGGCTCGGGAGCCGCGTGAGGGAATGAGTGGTTGATACTACCAGTAGCCACTCAGAATACCCTCGTTTCTGAGCCTGTCACGTTGTTACAATCGAGGCCATTGTGCCGGTCGGAACGCCCGTGTTCAGCGCCTGCCTCACCCGCCCATCGCCGCCTGCAGGCTTCCGACGAACTCATGAGCGCACCCGGCGAAGCTCTTCCGAGCTCGGGGCGCGTAACGACCTCGCGCTGGCTCGGCGAGGTCGGCGACGATAGCCCGCCGAGACGTCGTATCAGAAAGGAGTCGATGGGTTCATGACTACTGTAGCGTTCGACTATGGAGCGGTGACCGACGAGGTCGTCGCCGAGCTCAAGAAGCTGCTCGGCGACGAGAACGTGCTCACCGAGATGCACGAGCGGGCGATGCGCGCCTTCAACTGCGCGCCCGCCCCGCTGCACCGCTGGGAGGACCAGACCCCCGACGTCGTGGTCCTCCCGGGGAGCACCGAGGACGTGGTCGGCATCCTCAAGCTGGCCAACGAGCGGCGCATCCCCGTGACACCGCGCGGCGGCGGCTCCGGCCTCGCCGACGGCGCCATGCCGCTCCGCAAGGGCATCTGCGTCGACGTCAAGCGTATGAACGAGATCTTCGAGATCGACGAGGAGAACTCGTGCGTGACGGTCGGCACCGGCCTCAACCCGCTCAAGCTCAACGAGGTCCTCGAGCCGCTCGGCAAGATCTTCCCGGACGACCTCGCCGGCTACGCCAACGCCGTGCTCGGCGGGCGCATCGGCTGTGGCGGCTGGACGCTCATCGGCGGCCGCTACGGCCACATCCCCGACACCGTCATCAGCATGGAATGCGTGCTGCCCGACGGCCAGGTGATCTGGGTCGGCGGCGGCGGTACCAAGAAGATCCGCAAGAGCTCCTCGGGGTACCGCCTCAAGGACCTCTTCATGCAGCACCAGGGCACCTTGTGCATCGTCACCAGGGCCGTCCTCGAGCTCTACCCGAAGCCCGAGGTCGAGTTCGCCGGCTACTTCGCCTTCGACAACTGGGACGACGCCTACCAGGCCCTCTACGACATCACCACGGCCGGGTTCGGGACGATCTCGTCGGCGATGATCTTCGACGACAAGAAGATCGACTTCCTGCGCCGCGACGACGAGGCCTTCATCCCGCTGCACAAGGACGTCAGGTTCGTCGACCTCATGACCTTCTACGGCAAGAAGTGCGAGGTCGAGCCGGCGGTCAAGGAGGGCTTCAAGATCATGAAGGCACGGGGCGGCAGGTACCTGGGCCCCGAGCAGGGCGAGGGCGACTGGGCCTCTCGCCACGACCGCTACCACCTCTCCTACCACGGCCGCACGCCCGACGGCCAGGCGACGCTGATGTCGTGGCATTGCGAGGACACGGCCGCCTACCACACGGCGCTGCCGGGCCTGCGCGAGAAGTTCCACGAGATCGTCGGCCGCTACATGGAGGAGTACCCGGGGATGTTCGACGACTGGGGCATCTTCATCTACACCAGCAACCCGTTCAAGGGCTGGGGCGACTACCTGATCGAGATCGACGTCGGGGTGGCGGAGCTGGCATTCAACACGGAGACGTGGGACGCCTGGATCAGGATGAAGAAGGAGATCGCCAACGCGGCGGTCGACGAGGAGTGCTCGGTCTCGATCTGCCATGGGTCCTGCCGCGAGGGCGACGACGACGTCGCCATGCACCGCGAGATGGCCAACGGGTCGTTCGACATCATGAAGAGGATCAAGCGGATGATCGACCCGAACAACATCATGAACCCCGGCAAGTACTGCCTGGACGAGGCGTACGTCGACTGACCGGCTCCAGCCGGACGTGAAAGGCAGGTCCCCAGCCATGACATACCAACTCAGCAAGAAGGACTTCTACGCTGAGCCGCTCACGAAGACCAAGGCGATCCCCGAGGAGTTCGTCAAGGAGGCATACCTGGTCTTCGCCTGCCGGCACAAGTTCTGCCGCGACATCTGCCCCAACTTCGACCTTACCCGCGACGAGGCACACACCTCGTACGGCTTCCACACGTCGATCCTCGCCGTGAGCCGCGGCGTCGGCGATCTCGAGAGGCTGATCGACGACTTCAGCTACTGCCTCGAGTGCGGGGCCTGCGAGCTGCGCTGCCCCAACACCTCGATGGGCGGCGACTTCTACCGCCGCTCGACGACGACGGTCGACCTCGTGCGCAAGGTGCGCCGCGACCACGTCGCCGACGGCGGCGAGATCAGGGACTGGGCCGCGGTGAAGGACTACCTCGACGAGCACCGCGGCTTCGTCGCCGGCCAGGGCGACCTGGTCACCAAGTGGGCGGAGGGGATCAAGGTCGCCGGAGACCTGAAGACGGCGCTCTTCGTCGACTTCTTCACGGCGACCCAGGGCACCGAGGTGCCGCGCCTGGCCGCCCAGGTACTGGGCAAGCTGGGCGTCAGGTTCGGCATCTACACGACCCCGGGCGTGACCGCTCCCGAGCTCCTCAGCGTGGACGACGAGGAGTGGAAGCAGTACGCCGCCGCCAACGTCGCCAACTTCAAGGAGCTCGGGGTCAAGACGCTTGTCGTCATGAACCCGCACGACTACGCACTCTTCATCCGCGAGTACCCGAAGTGGTTCGCCATGGACGATCTGGAAGTGGTGTTCGTCACCGACTTCATCCTCCGCACGATGAAGGCCAAGGGCGTCACGCCGCCCGTGGCGGTCGAGGGCAGGTTCGCCTACCACGACCCCTGCACGCTCAACAAGCTCGTGGTCGAGGCCGACTCCCCGCGCGAGCTGGTCGCCATGGTGCCCGGCGCCGAGATCGTCGACGTCATGCCGGCCAACCAGTGGCGTTACTGCTGCGGCAACGGCAACGGCCCCTACCGCAAGCTGCACGAGGACATCTCCTACCGCATCGGCCAGAAGCGCCTGCGCGCCGCCGCCGACCTCGGCGTCGACACGATCCTGGTCGCGTGCCCGCACTGTAAGGACCAGTTCACCGACGTGAAGGCGAAGGCCGGGCTCCCCGTGGAGCCCGTGCACGTGCTCGAGCTCCTCGCCAAGGCGATGGGCATCGAGTGGGAGACGACCTCGCCGACCATCGGCTGAGCGCAGGGAGGAGAGCCATCATGGCTGAAGACATTCTCTACAAGTGGGGCGAGATCGAGATCCTGCCCACGCGCATGGAGAAGTACATCAAGCAGCAGGAGATGAACGAGGCCGAGCGCGAGCGCATCGTCCGCGCCCGCAACATGCACCTGGACTGGTACCACCGGCACTTCGCCTACGAGGTGCTCAAGCCGCCGGCGGACGAGTGGGAGCCCAAGGCGTGAGGTGGCGATGAGAATCATCGCCTGTGCCAAACACGTCGTCGACTCCACGGAGATCCGCTGGGACGAGGAGCGCGGGGAGGTCATCCTCCGCAACCTCCCGACCAAGATCAGCGACTACGACCGCAACGCCCTCGAGGCGGCGGTCGTGCTCAAGGAGTCCGCCGACTTCGTCGCCCTCGAGGTGATCATGGTCGGCGGCGAGCCGGCCCTGAAGACGCTCAAGGAGGCGGTCGCGATGGGCGCCGACAAGGGCTACCTGGTGGAGGGCGGCTGGGACGACCCCTTCGACCCGATGCGCACGGCGCGCGTCCTCGCCAGGGCGGTCGGCGCCCTCGAGGAGCCCGACCTCATCCTCTGCGGCCTGGTGTCCGAGGACGGCTACAGCGGCGTCACCGCGCCGGCCCTCGCCCAGCTCCTCGACCTGCCGTACGCGGCGCCGGTGGTCGGCCTCTCGGCCGGCGACGGCGACGTGGAGGCGATTCTCGACTGGGGCTCGGTCCTGCGTACGGTCAAGGTGCCCACACCGTGCGTGCTCGGCATCGACTCCGTGATGAACGTGCCGCGCCTGCCCACGGTGCTGCAGGTGATGAAGGTCAAGGCAGACCGCCTCGGCAAGCTCTCCCTGGCCGACCTCGGTCTGTCGGCCGATGCGGCGGAGCTGGCGCCCACCGCCACGCTCGTCGCCAGCCGGTCGGGCGCCGTCGAGCGTAAGAGGATCGTCATCGAGGGACCCGCGGCGGAGAGCGCTCCCAAGCTGGTCGCGACGCTCAAGCAGGAGGGGGTGCTCTGATGGGCAGCCGGTTCGTCGTCAGCGCCGCGAGCGTCGCGGAGCTGCAGCGCATGGCCGCCGCCGCCCGGGAGCTCGCTGGCGGCGGCTGGGTCGAGGCCGTGGCGATCACCCACAACGGCACGATGCTCGCCCCCGAGGGGGCCACCGGCGACGCGGTGGCCGCCAAGCTCGGCGGGCTGGCCGACGCCCTGATCGTCTACGAGGGGATGGGCGCCCGGCTGCGCGGAGACGCCTG
>JBAZPK010000042.1:0-15468 GCA_041648235.1 Thermoleophilia bacterium | reverse complement strand
CCGCCGCCTGCCCCGACGGCGAAGCCGGGCGCCGGCGGCACCTCCAGCCCGATCCGGCGTCCGGCGCCGCCCGCCTGCGGCGGCGGCGCCCAGTGCTCGCGCTTGCCGAAGTTCTCCGCCGCCTGGTCCACCTGCCCCGAAAAGGCGTCTGGCGAGACGTGCGCCAGGGCGAGCAGCATGGCGACGCGCTCCCCGACCGGCGGGTGTGTCTCGCGCCACTTCGCCAGCAGCCACGGCCGCGGCGCTTGCGTCGCGCGGATGCAGAGCGGCGCCAGGCCTTCCGGAACCCAGCCGGCGCCCCCCGGGTGCCGGGCGATGACGCGCAGGGCCTCCGCAAGGCTGAGCGGGTCACGCGTGTAGCGGGCGGCTGCGAGGTCGGCCTGGCGCTCACGCTCGCGGCTCAGGGCGGCGTTGGTCACGGAGGAGGCCAGCTGGAGCAGCCACAACCAGCCGCGCAGCAGCGCGGCGACCGCGGCGACCGGCGCCTCCTGCGAGCTCGCGCCCGTCAGGGCGGCGTCCTCGAGCCGCTCGCCGATCTCCGTGTAGACGCCGAAGAGCAGGCACGACACGGTGACCGTGACAGAGGTGCCCGACAGGATGTGGCCGAACTCGTGAGCCACGACCGCCTGGAGCTGGGGGCGCGAGAGGCGGGCCAGCGCGCCCTCAGTGACGCCGATCACGCCCCCGCCACGCAGGTCGCTGAACGCGAAGGCGTTGAGGCCCAGGGTCTCGACGGTGAAGCACTCGATGCGCGGCGCCCCCGTGGCGAGGCGCATCTCCTCCACGATGTTGGCGAGCCGCTGGTGGTAGCGGTCGCCGGCGTCGAGTGGCTTGCAGTGCAGGGCCCGCAGCAGGCGCCGCCGGGCGCCGATCTGGGCGCTGAACCAGTAGGCCACGGAGAAGACCGCGGCGGCGCCGAGGATGAGGCTCGTGCCCCACCAGGTGAAGAGCCAACCGTAGGTGCCGGCCATCGGGAAGCCGAAGAAGAGAGCCACGCCGACGATGAGGCAGGCGACCCACGCCGCCACGAACACGAGCGCCAGCAGCAGGGCGAACAGCAGCCAGATGCGCCAGCGCCGCTCGCGCTCGATCTCGAACAGCGTGCGCCGGTCACCGGCGCCGCCGGTCACCACCGGCATGTCCTTCGCTTCATATTGCTTAACACTCTGTTAACACTGCGATGATGGTTTCAACCGTCGTCATGGTGGTAATATACCGGCTGTGCGGTGGAGTCCCCCCTCCACACATCCCTCCTCCGCACTGGTACCCTCCAGTACCACCCCATGGCTCCTTTCACAAGCCCCTCTCCCCGAGGGGCTGCCCGGAAACGGGCGGCGACGGCGGCGCGCAAGCGCCGCCGTCGCGCGTACGCCCTCTCAATCGGCAGGAAGAAGCCCGCTCGTGAGCACGAAGTTCTCCGTGAGCCGGCGGCAGAACGCAGGGTACGCCGGCAGGTGCTCCGCGGTGTCGGCCTCCAGGCGCACGATGGCCGCGGCGTCGAAGTGCGGATGCTCACGCGCCGCGTCGCGCACCCAGTGCGGCGCCATCGCCGCGTCCACCTCGGGGTGAAACTGGGTGGCCCACGCCCGACCCCCGGCGCGGAAGGCCTGCACGCCATCGTCGCACGTCGCGACCAGATGCGAAGTCGGCGGCACGCAGCACGAGTACGCGTGCCAATTGAAGGCCACGAAGGGCGAGGAGACGCCATGCAGGAGCGGGTCCTCGGCGACCTTCTCGACTCTGACCCAGCCGACCTCGGGAGCCTTGCGCCTGTACACGTCGCCACCGGCGGCGAGGGTCAATAGTTGAGCCCCGAGGCAGATCCCCCACACGGGGCCGCCCTCGTGGATGATGCGCCGCAAGAGCTTGACCTCCTGCGCCAGGAAGGGGAACTCCCGCGTCTGGGTGATGTTCATCGCCCCGCCGAGGGCGATGATGCCGCTCGCCTCGTGGGGCCACTCGGGCATCGGGTCGCCGAGGTCGAGCCGGCGGACCTCGAACGCGACCCCGAGGTGGCCGAGGGCGACGGCGACGCTCCCCGGCGGTCCGTCAGGCTCATGCTGCAGGATGACGACAGGCCTCTTGGCCACGGCGGCCTCCTTCCACGAGTGGCACACACAATGTATACCCAGACGGGGTCTTGCTCGCCCGCGGGGGCGTCTGCCACACTGGACCGCATGAGCGGATCCATCCCCACGCACGGCGCCGCCGACGCGCAAACCGCGGCGCCGATCGTCGAGATCGTCTCGGCCGGCAACGAAGTGCTCATCGGTGACGTGCTCGACACGAACACCAACTGGTTGTGCACGGAGGTCACCGGCCGCGGAGGCCTCGTGCGCCGCACGGTGATGCTGCGCGACGACATCGAGGCCATCGCCGCCGAGCTCCGCGGGGCCTTGGCGCGGCGCCCGGCCCTCGTGTTCACGGTCGGCGGCCTCGGGCCCACCAGCGACGACCGCACCCTCGAGGGGGTGGCGCTCGGCCTCGGGGTCGAGCTCGCGCTGCATCCCGGGGCCGAGCGCCTGGTCGCCGCCAGGTATGCCGAGTTCCACGCCCGCGGTTTCGTGCCGTTCGCCGAGATGACCGAGAGCCGCCGCAAGATGGCGCGGTTGCCGGCCGGAGCCGAGCCGGTCGTCAACCCGATCGGCGGCGCCCCGGCCGTGCTCTGCGAGCGCGACGGCACCAGCATCGTCTCGCTGCCCGGCGTGCCCGGCGAGCTCATGGCGATCGTCTCGCAGTCGCTCGACGACCTTTTCGGGCGCATCTTCGGCAGCGCCCACTACGAGGAGCACTGCCTGGAGGTGGCCCTCCAGGACGAATCGGCCATCGCCGCGATCCTGCAGCGTGCCGAGGCGGACTTCCCGGCGGTCTACGTCAAGTCACGCGCCAAAGTGCTGGGCAGCACGCGGGTGATCCGGGTCACGCTCTCGGCGCGCGGCGCCGACGAGGCGGCGGTGAGCGCGCTGCTGGCCCCGGCGGCGGAGCAGCTGCTTGCGCAGGTCGCCGCCGCCGGTTACGGCATCCGCCCGGCGATCGACGGTGGCTGACGGCCGGGGCTGGTGAACGCCACGCCGCCCGCCCGGGCCCTCGTCTGGGCTCTGGGCCTCCTCGACCGCTACTGGGGCCTCATCGGCTTCGCCGTGGTGGTGGCGCTGGAGGCGCTCGTGTCGGCGCCGCGAGGGATGATGGAGGCGATGGTCGGCGGCGGGATCGTCGGCGCCGCCCTCCTCCTGGGGTGGCTGCTCGGCACGTCTGCCTGAGCGGGCGCCACGGCCCAGGCGCCCACCGCTCAACCCAGGTGATCCTCGATGAAGTGGGTGTTCACCTCGCCGGCCACGAACAGCGGGTGCTCGAGCACCGTGCGGTGGAAGGGGATCACGGTCTTCACACCCTCCACAAGGAACTGCTCCAGCGCCCAGCGCGAACGTGCCAGGCACTCCTCGCGGTCGCGCCCCCAGACGATGAGCTTGCCCAGAAGGCTGTCGTAGAACGGGGGTACCGTGTACCCTTGGTAGACGTGGCTGTCGATGCGCACCCAGGGGCCGCCCGGCGGCACCCATCTGGTCACCAGGCCGGGTGACGGCATGAAGCCCGCCTCAGGGTCCTCGGCGTTGATGCGGAACTCGATGGCGTGGCCTTGCACCCGGACGTCGTCCTGCCGGAGCGGCAGCCCCTCGCCGGCGGCGATGCGGATCCCCGTCTTGACGATGTCGACGCCGGTGACCACCTCGGTGACGCAGTGCTCCACCTGCACGCGGGTGTTCATCTCCATGAAATAGAAGCTGCCGTCCGCGTCGAGCAGGAACTCGACCGTGCCGGCGCCCTCGTAGTGAGCCGCAACGGCGGCGGCCACCGCGGCTTCGCCCATCTGCCGCCGGAGCTCGGGGCTCACGGCCGGCGAGGGCGCCTCCTCGATGAGCTTCTGATGGCGCCGCTGGATGCTGCAGTCGCGTTCGCCCAGATGCACGCCGTGGCCCTTGCCGTCGGCCAGCACCTGGATCTCGATGTGGCGCGGAGAGCCGATGTACTTCTCGACGTACACGGCGCCGTTGCCGAACGCCGCTTCCGCTTCGGCCTGGGCCTGGCGCACGGCGGCGTGCAGCTCGGCGGCGTCCTTGACGATGCGGATGCCCTTGCCGCCGCCCCCGGCGGACGCCTTGACCATCACCGGCAGGCCGATGCGGCGTGCGACCGCCTCGGCCTCGGCGGCATCAGCGACGATGCCCTCCGAGCCCGGCGTGACGGGCACGCCGGCGGCGGTCATCGTGGCCCGCGCCGCCGCCTTGTCGCCCATGAGGTCGATGCTCTCCGGTGAGGGGCCGATGAACTTGATGCCCTGCTCGCGGCACAGCAGCGAGAACGCGGCCCGCTCGGCCAGGAAGCCGTACCCTGGGTGGATGGCCTCGGCGCCGGTCTGCAGCGCCGCCTGCACCAGCGCCGGCATCACGAGGTAGCTCTGCACGGCCGGCGCCGGCCCGATGCAGACTGCCTCGTCGGCGTAGCGAACGTGCAGGCAAGTCTCGTCGGCCTCAGAGTACACGGCCACGGTGGCGACGCCGAGCTCCCTGCAGGCACGCATCACGCGGATCGCGATCTCGCCGCGGTTGGCGATGAGGACCTTGCTGAACATGCACGCTCCCGGGACGGATGGGCGGCGCCGCGGTGGCGGGCGGAGCGCCCGCCGCGGCGTGCAGCGGATTATAGCAACCGGGCGCGGCGGCGGCCTGACCGGGCGGTCCGGGCGCCGCGCGGCGGCGGCTCGGAGACGGCGCCGCGGTGGCCCGGGCGCGGGCGGCGAAAGCGTTGCCAGACCCCGGAACGCTTTGGCCCCCCGGCCCCCTCACGAAACGTCGCCCAGGGCCGATAATCGTGAGGAGACCGCCAGAGACTACTCACCGGGCCTCGGCCCGGCATCTCATCCTCTCTCTAAGCCGGGCCGGTCTCCTTCGATAGACACGCGGACCGCCCGCATCTGCGTGAAGGCCCCCGCCGGCCCGGCTCTTTTCCTCCTCCGCGCCTCACGAACGTCCACCTCGGCCCCCTCACGGCGATGCGCTAGACTAGCGAGGACCCGCGGGAGGTCCCTGTGCCGAGCATTCTCACCAAAACCCTTGCCATCGTGGAAGACGATCCGACGCTCCGCGACGATCTCGCCGGCTACTTCGCGGATTCCTACTCCGTCACCACCCACTCCGGCGGCGCCGACACGCTCCAGGCCCTGCTCGACAAGCCGCCGAACGCCATCATCCTCGACCTCGACCTCACCACCGGCGACGGCTTCGGGCTCCTCCGGCTGGCGAACGCCGACCTTAAACTGCGCGAGGTCCCGATCGTGGTGATCTCCGCCCACAACGGCTCGGCGGCCCTCGACGAGGCCCGCCGGCACGGGGCCGCCGAGTTCGTCGGCAAGCCCTGTGCCCCCGAGGAGCTCGACCTCAAGCTGAGCCGGCTGGTGAGCGGCCGCCAGCACCGCGCCGCGGGCCGCCTGCGCCTGGGCAGCATGCTCGTCGCCAGCGGCCTCGTCACGCAGGCGCAGCTCGACGGCGCCCTCGACCATCAGCGCCACGACGGTGGCCGCCTCGGCGAGGTGCTGGTGCAGGAGGGCATCGTCAGCGAGCAGGACATCATCACCGCCATCGCCGGGCAGATGCGCATCGGCGTCGTCGACCTCACGCAGGGCGTCCCCCAAGCTGCCGCCCTCGGCCTTCTCACGCGTGACTTCATCATCCGCCATCGGCTCATGCCGCTCAGCCTCGACGACAACGGCAGCCTCGTGCTGGCGATGACCAACCCCCTCGACATCATCTCCATCGACGAGGTCGGCATGCGCACCAAGCGGCGCGTCGTGCCGGTGATCTGCGCCGAGTCGGCCTTCGACGAGGCGGTCGCCATCTACTTCAGCTCGCGCGGCAAGCTCAGGGACGCCCGCGACGAGAGCGCCGAGGACTTCCTGGAAGCGAGCGGCGCGGCTGACATCGACGCCGACATCATCGAGATCGTCGACCACCTCATCGCCGACGCGGCGAGCATGGACGCCTCCGACATCCACCTCGAGCCGCGCGAAGACGTCCTGCACGTGCGCTGCCGCATCGACGGTGTGCTGCACGAGCTGCGCGAGTTCCCCAAGGAGCTGCAGGCCGGCATCCTCAGCCGCCTCAAGATCATGGGCAACCTCAACATCGCCGAGCGGCGCCTGCCCCAGGACGGGCGCACCACCTTCGAGCTCTCGAGCGGCGAGGTCGTCGACCTGCGCCTCGCCTCCATCCCCAGCCTGTACGGGGAGAACATCACCATCCGCGTCCTCGAAGTCTCGCCGCTGCCGCCCACCCTCGCCTCGCTCGGGCTCACGGGCGACAACCTGGCTCGCTACGAGCAGGCCCTCAAGGCGCCCGAGGGCGGCATCGTCATCGTCGGGCCCACGGGCTCCGGCAAGTCGACGACGCTCTACACCACTCTCGAGCTGATCAAGTCGCCGGAACGCAAGGTGTACACCGTCGAGGACCCCATCGAGCGCAAGATCTCCGGCATCGTGCAGAGCGAAGTCAAGCCGGCGATCGGCCTCACCTTCGCCCAGGCGCTGCGCTCCCTGGTGCGCGCCGACCCCGACGTCATCATGGTCGGCGAGATCCGCGACCTCGAGACGGCCAAGGTGGCCGCCGACGCCGCGGTCACGGGGCACCAGGTGTTCAGCACCCTGCACACCAACGACGCCTCCGCCGCGGTCAACCGCCTGGTCGAGATGGGCGTGCCCCGCTATCTGGTGGCCGCCGCCTGGCGCTGCTTCGTGGCGCAGCGGCTCGTGCGCCGGCTCTGCCCGCACTGCCGCGAGCCCGAGACGCTCAGTGAGGAGCGCTGGCAGGAGCTCGGGCTCGGCCCGGCGCCGCGGCGGCGCGCCAAGGTCTACAATCCCGTGGGCTGCGCCAAGTGCTTCGGCACAGGCTACCGCGGCCGCGTCGGCGTCTACGAGGTGCTGGTGGTCGACGACGAGCTGCGCGACCTCATCGCCACGGGGGGTACGGTGCTCGACATCCAGCGCTGGGCGCGAGCCGCCGGCATCGCCTCGCTACGCGACGACGGCATCGGCAAGGTGCTCGACGGCGGCACCAGCTACCTCGAGCTGCTGCGCGTCACTGTCTGAGCCCGCGGGGGGCGGCGGATGGCCGCGGTGGGCACGCTGGATAGCCAGGGGCGGTGAGTCTCCCTAGACACCTGTTCCATATTGCCGCGCCGTCCGGCTCCCGATGATGAAGCCAGGAGACCGGAAGAGCTTGTTGAGAGAGGATCCTCCTGAAAGATCTCGACCTTGGCCGGCGGCGCGAAGCGGGGGCTCGCGACGCCGGCCGAACTTCGTTTCGGGCGCCGCCCTGACTTTCACGCCGCGGCGCCCCGTCTCCGCGCCGCGGCGCCTACTTGGGCCGCCTGTCGATCACCCGCCTCGCCTTGCCCTCGGTGCGCTCCAGAGCGCCCGGCTCCACGAGGCTGACCTTCGGGCGCACGAGAAGCGCCGAACGCAGCTCTTCCGTGACCCGCCGCTCGAAGGCGCGCAGGTCGTCCATCCATCCGTTGAACAGTGTCTCGCTGACCTCCACGCGCACCTCAAAGGTGTCCAGGGAACCGGCGCGGTCGAGCACGATATGGTAGTACGGCTCGATGCCGTCGATCTCGAAGAGGACCTTCTCGACCGCGGAGGGGAAGACGTTGACCCCGCTGATGATGAACATGTCGTCGGTGCGCCCCACGACCTTGCCCATGCGCGACAGGGTGCGGCCGCAGGCACACCGCTCGCGGGTGAGCGAGGTGAGGTCCCGCGTACGGTAGCGCAGCACCGGCGAGCACTCGCGCGTGATCGAGCTGAACACGAGCTCGCCGACCTCGCCGTCGGCCACCGGCAGGCCCGTCGCCGGGTCGAGGCACTCGGCGATGAAGTGGTCCTCGGCGATGTGCATGCCGCTGCGGCACTCGCACTCGCCGGCCACGCCGGGGCCGATCACCTCGGTGAGGCCGTAGTTGTCGGTGGCGCGGAGCCCGGGCAGGCGCGCCTCGATCTGCGCTCGCAGCGGGTCGCCGCACGCCTCGGCCCCGAAGAGCCCGAGGCGCAGCTTGAGCTCGGCGCCCAGGCCGGCGTGCCGCTGGATCTTCTCGCCGAGGTAGAGCACGTACGACGGCGTGGCGATCAGCACGGTGGTGCCGAAGTCGCGCATAAACTGGAGCTGGCGGGCGGTGTTGCCCGCGCTGAGCGGCAGCACGGTGGCGCCGGCGCGCTGGAGCCCGTAGTGCAGTCCGAACCCGCCGGTGAACATACCGTAGCCGAAGGCCACCTGGGCGACGTCGTCGCGGCGCACGCCGACCGCCACCGCGAGGCGGCAGACGAGCTCCGCCCACGTCTCGAGGTCGTGGCGGGTGAAGCCGCACACGACCGGCGTGCCGGTCGTGCCCGACGAGGAGTGGACCTCGACCACCTCATCCAGGGGCACCGCGAAGAGGCCGCACGGGTAGTTGTCGCGGAAGTCGGTCTTCTCGGTGAACGGCAGCCCGCCGAGGTCGCCGAGGGACTTGAGGTCGCCGGGCTCGAAGCCGGCGCCGGCGAGCTTGGCGCCGTAGTGCGGCACGTGCTCGTGGACACGCCGCACCATGGCCTGCAGGCGCTCGAGCTGCAGCGCTTCGAGGCGCTCGCGGTCCATGGCCTCGTGCCGCTCGTCCCAGATCGTCATCCCCGCTCCCTCCCGCCGGCGCCTCAGCGCGGCCATCATACCGGGCCGGCCAGAGCGGCGCGAGGCGCGAGGCGGGCGCACCGGGATGCGTTTCGATACCCCCTAGGGGTACACTCTCCTGAAAGCGGGAACAGTGAATCAGGCGCGGACCCGCAGGCTGCCCCGCGCGCCCCGTGACACCCTTACCGCGAGGTACCATGAGCGCCGAGCGAGCCACCGTCGAGCTCCCCATCACCGGCATGACCTGCGCCAGCTGCGTGGCGCGGAACGAGCGTGCCCTGCGCAAGGTCGAGGGCGTCGCCGAGGCCAGCGTCAACTTCGCCACCGAGAAGGCGACGATCACGTTCGACCCCGGCATCGTGTCCGCGGACGAGCTCGTCCGCACCGTGGAGGCGGCGGGCTACGGCGTCGTCACCGTCCAGGAGACGCTACCGGTCCTCGGGATGACCTGCGCCAGCTGCGTGAGCCGCGTGGAGCGTGCCCTGCGCAAGCCGCCGGGCGTGCTCAAGGCCGAGGTGAACCTGGCCACCGAGAGGGCGACCGTCACGTACATCCCGGGGCAGGCGAGCCGCGACGACCTCGCGGCCGCGGTACGGGCCGCCGGCTACGAGGTCGTCGAGCAGCCCGCGGCCGGAGAGTCCGCCGCCGAGGCCGCCGATTCAGCCGAGGCGGCGCGCGCCGCCGCCTACCGCGCCCTCAAGCTCAAGGTGGCCGTCGGCTTCGCCCTCAGCATCGTCATCTTCATGGGCACGATGCACGAGTGGTTCCCCTTCCTCCCCTCGTGGCTGCACGACGGCTACGTGCTCTGGGCCCTGGCCACGCCGGTGCAGTTCTGGGTAGGGCGGCAGTTCTACACCACCGCCTGGTCGGCCCTGCGCCACGGCACCACGACGATGAACACCCTGATCGCCATGGGCTCCTCGGCGGCCTACGTCTACAGCGTCCTGGGCGTGCTCGTGCCGGGCTTCTTCGAGCACCGCGGCTTGAGCATGCCTATGTACTTCGATTCGGCCGCGCTCATCATCACGTTGATCCTCTTCGGGCGCCTGCTGGAGGCGCGCGCCAAGGGGCAGACGGGCGCCGCGATCAAGGCGCTCATCGGCCTGCAGCCCAAGACGGCCCGCGTGCGGCGCCCCGGGGGCGACGTGGACGTGCCGGTCGCCGACGTCCTCGTCGGCGACCTCGTCGTGGTGCGCCCGGGCGAGAAGGTCGCCGTGGACGGCGTCGTCGCCGAGGGCTCCTCGGCGGTGGACGAGTCGATGCTCACCGGCGAGCCGATGCCGGCCACCAAACGCGCGGGCGACGAGGTCATCGGCGCGACCCTGAACACCACCGGGTCGTTCACCCTGCGTGCCACGCGCGTGGGCGCCGACACCGCCCTGGCCCAGATCATCCGCCTGGTGGAGCAGGCGCAGGGCTCCAAGCCGCCGATCGCCCGCCTGGCCGACGTGATCGCCGCGTACTTCGTGCCGGTGGTGATCGGCATCGCTTCGCTGACGTTCGTCGTCTGGCTGCTGCTGGGGCCGTCGCCGTCGCTCAACTACGCGCTCCTGAACTTCGTCGCCGTGCTCGTCATCGCCTGCCCCTGCGCCCTGGGGCTCGCCACGCCCACGGCGATCATGGTGGGCACCGGCAAAGGCGCGGAGCACGGCGTGCTCATCCGCGACGGAGCGGCGCTCGAGACGGCGCACAAGCTCGACACGATCGTCCTCGACAAGACGGGCACCATCACCGAGGGCAAGCCGCGGGTCACCGACGTGGTGCTGTTCGGGGCGGGTGACGGGATCGACGGCATGCCGGGCCCCGGCATCGACAACGACGGCCTGCTGCGCCTGGTCGCGGCCGCGGAACGCGGCAGCGAGCACCCGCTCGCCGCCGCGCTGGTGGCGGCCGCCGCGGAGCGCGGCCTCGAGCTGCCGGCGGCCGAGAGCTTCGAGGCGGTGGCCGGCCACGGCATCAGGGCCGTCGTCGACGGCCACACCGTGGTGGCCGGCAATGAGCGCCTCGCCGGCTCGGCCGCGGCTCACATCCAGCCGCGGCTCACCGGCGCGGGCAAGACCGTCATCACCGTGCAGGTCGACGGTGAGCCGGTCGGCGCCATCGCCGTGGCCGACACGGTCAAGCCGAGCTCGGCCGCGGCGGTGCGCCGGCTCCGCGAGCTCGGCCTCGAGGTGGTCATGCTCACCGGCGACGACCGGCGCACAGCGGAGGCGATCGCCGCGCAAGTCGGCATCGAGCGAGTGGTGGCCGAGGTACTGCCCGAGCAGAAGGCTGCCCAGGTGAAAGCCCTCCAGGCTGAGGGCAAACAGGTGGCCATGGTCGGCGACGGTATCAACGACGCGCCGGCCCTGGCGCAGGCCGACATCGGCATCGCCATCGGCACCGGCACCGACGTGGCCATGGAGGCCAGCGACATCACGCTGATGGCCGGCGACCTGGGGGGAGTGCCCGCGGCCGTCTCGCTGTCGCGGGCCACGATCCGCGTCGTGAAGCAGAACCTCTTCTGGGCGTTCGCCTACAACGTGGCGCTCATCCCGCTCGCCGCCGGCGTCTTCTACCCTGCCTTCGGGGTGCTGCTCAACCCGATCTACGCCGCCGCCGCGATGGGGCTCTCGAGCGTCACGGTGGTCAGCAACAGCCTGCGCCTGCGGCGCTTCCGCACCGGCTGAGGTAGCTCCGGCCCGGGCGCGGCCGGCACCGATGTGGCGCGATCCGCCGCCGGCGCCGAGCGAGGCACGGCTATCCAGAAGGGACAAGCACACGAGGCAATGTGCGTTGGTGCGTCCATTGCCAGGCTCGGACCGCAGGTGGGACGATGGCAGGGCATCGGCCGGCTCACGGCCGTACCCTACCGCCGGCGGGAGGGGTGTCATGCTCAGGGCGCTCGATCGACACGCGATCGGCCGACTTCTTCAGACCAAGGAAGTGGACGCCTGGGGCGTCGCGTCGAACACGCCACGCCTCCCTCTGGCCCCCGACTACCCCATCGCGATCTCGCTGCAGATCCGCATCGACCCACTCGTGGTGCGCGGCTTGCGCCACGGGCCCACGGCTGACTACCAGACGGAGTACCTGCGTCTCAACGCCGCCCTCGACGACGCCTCCGACACGCTGGTCGAGGCCTTGAAGGCCCACGCCCACGCCGCCGAACGCGTCGCCGCGACGGGCGGCGGCGGCTCCCGGCCGTTCCCGCACAAGACGGCGGCCACCGCGGCGGGGCTCGGTTGGATCGGCAAGACGGCGCTGTTCGTCTCGCCCGAGTTCGGCCCGGCGATCCGCTTGGCGACCGTGTTCACGGACCTCTTGCTGCCCGCCGGCGAGCCCATCGTCGAGTCCCGCTGCGGCGACTGCCGCAGCTGCGTCGACGCCTGCCCGGCAGGTTGCGGCCGCGATGTGCAGTGGCGGGCCGGCATGCCGCGCGAGGAGCTCTTCGACGCCGACGCCTGCCGCCGCCACATGGAGCTGGACCGCGGCGTCGACGTGGAGATCTGCGGCATCTGCGTCGTGGCCTGCCCGTACGTGGCTCTGCACTGAGGCCGAGGCGGGCCGGGGTCGCCGGCCGGTGCGCCTCCGCGGCGCCACCCGCCGAGGCCGGGCGGCCCACACCGAGCTGACCGCCGTTGCCGGATCGGCCCCTCAGGTGGTACGCTGCGGGCCCTACTGAAAACGGTTTTCAGTTTCAGGTTCACGGAGCCGCCGTGCCACTCGACGCCCAGCAGATCGCCCGCACGCTCGCCGCGCGCGGGCTGCGCCTCACCCGTCAGCGGCGGGCGGTGCTCGACGCGGTCGCGGGAGCAGCATCGAGCGTGAGCCCGCTGCAGGTCTACGACGCCGCCCGGACGGAGTGCCCCGAGCTCGGCCTCACCACGGTGTACCGCACCCTGGAGCTGCTCAGCGAGATCGGCGCGCTGCGCCGCGTCCACGGGCTCGACCGCTGCGAAGCGTTCGTGCCCGCCGAGGCGGCGCACGGCCACACGGTCGTCTGCGGCGGCTGTGGCCGCGTCACCGAGTTCACCGATTGCGATATGCACACCGTCGTGGCCGCCGCCGGACGCCAGACGGGCTACGTCATCACCGAGCATTTCCTCCAACTGAGCGGCGTCTGCGCCGCCTGCGCGGCGGCCGGCGCCGGCGCCGGCACAGGCGGCGAGCGGCAGGCGAGGGCGAGCGGCCCGGGAGCCGGGCGGTGAGCGCGCCCCGGGGGCTCACGAGCCGGACCCTGGGCGGCCGGCTGCTGCCGCGGCTCCTGGCGCTCCCGGCGATGGCGCTCCTTCTGGCTGCCGCAGGATGCGGAGCCGGCGGCGGCACGGCAGGAGGCACGCTCGACGTGGTCGCCGTCGAGAGCTTCCTCGCCGACATCGCCCAGAACGTCGCCGGGCAGCGGGCCGACGTGCGGACACTCGTGCCACTGGGCACCGACCCCCACTCCTTCGAGCCTACGCCGCGAGAGGTGGGCGAGGCAGCCACGGCCGACCTTCTGATCGTCAACGGCGGCGGCCTCGAGGGCCCGCTGCTCGACACGCTGGCCGGGGCCGGCGGCGAGGCGACGCTCGTCGACGCCTCCGCCGGCCTCTCGAGCCGCACCCCGCAACCCGGCGAGCCGCCGCTCGCCGCCGGGGAGCAGGACCCGCACTTCTGGCTCGACCCCTCGCTCGTGAAGACGTACGTGCGCAACATCCGCGACGCCCTGGTGCGGGCGGACCCGCAAGGGGCGGCGGAGTATGACGCCAACGCCGCCGCCTATTCGGCCAAACTCGACGCCCTCGACTCCTGGATCCGGACGCAGGTGAGCACGCTGCCGCCAGGCAGCCGCAAGCTCGTGATGAACCACGCCAGCCACGGGTACTTCGCGGACCGCTACGGCCTGCGCGTGGTCGGTACCGTGATCCCCAGCGCCGGCACCGACGCGTCACCCACCGCACAGCAGCTCGCCAGGCTCACCGCGACGGTACGGCGCAGTGGCGCCCGAGCGATCTTCGTCGAGGCCGGTGAGAACCCACAGCTCGCGCGGCAGGTCGCCGCCGAGACCGGCCTCACCGTGGTCACCGACCTTCTCGACCACTCGCTTACTCCGCCGGGCGGCGTGGCTCCCAGCTATATCGCGATGATGAAGTTCGACGCGCGGCGCATCGTGGAGGCACTCAAGTGAGCGCCGCGCCGGGCGGCAGCCCCGCCTCCGAGGACGCCTGCCTCGTCATCGACGCGGCGACGGTCGCGTACGGCGGGCGCACGGTCCTCGACGCGGTGACGATGGCCGTGCCCCACGGCGGCCAGGTGGCCGTGGTGGGCCCCAACGGAGCCGGCAAGTCCACGTTGTTCAAGGCACTGGTCGGCCTGGCCCCGCTCCGCAGCGGCTCCATCGAGCTGCGGGACCGCGACCCCGGCCTCAAGGCCGACCCCGTCGCCTACGTGCCCCAGCGTGAGGAGGTCGACTGGAGCTTCCCGGTGACGGTGAGCGACGTCGTGATGATGGGCCGCTTCGGGCACCTCGGCTGGCTGCGCCGCCCGCGGGCCGTCGACCGCGACGTGGTGGCGCACTCCCTCGAGGAGCTCGGCATCGCCGAGCTCGCCGCACGCCCCGTCGGCGAGCTCTCCGGCGGCCAGCAGCAGCGCGTCTTCCTGGCCCGGGCGCTGGCGCAGGAGCCGCACGTGCTGCTGCTCGACGAGCCGTTCACCGGCGTGGACGTGGGCGCCAAGGAGGCGTTGCTGGACCTGCTCGAAGGCCTGCGGCGGCGCGGCATCACCGTGCTCGTGAGCACGCACGACATGCAGACCGCGGCGCAGCGCTTCGAGCTCGTGGCGCTGCTCAACGGCCGGCTGCTCGCCTACGGCAAGCCGGCCGAGGTGTTCACCCCTGAGCACATCGGCGCCGCCTTCGGCGGCCAGGCCCTCTTCCTCGAGGGCATGGTGGTCATCGACGAGTGCTGCCCCGCCCCCGGGTGCGACGAGCCGCGCTACATGCACCACGATGGTGGGGCGGCGGCACCGTGACCGCCGCCGAGGTGACACGGTGATCGCCTGGCTCACCGAGCCGTTCACGCTCGAGTTCATGCAGCGCGCCTTGGCGGCTTCGCTGATCGTCGGCGTGCTGTGCTCGGTGCTCGGCTGCTTCGTCGTTCTGCGCGCCATGGCCTTCCTCGGCGACGCCCTGGCCCACGCCGTGCTGCCCGGCGTCGCCATCGCCTACCTCCTGGGCGCGAACCTCCTGGCCGGGGCCCTGGTCGCGGCGCTCGTGGTGGCCCTGGGCATCGGCCTGTTCTCGCGCCATGGCGCCGTCAAGGAGGACACGGCGATCGGCATCCTGTTCGCCGCCGCCCTGGCCCTCGGCGTCGTGCTGATCAGCACCGTGCACTCCTACGCCACCGACCTCACGCACATCCTCTTCGGCAACGTGCTCGGCGTCAGCGCCTCCGACCTCTGGCTCACCGGTGTCCTGGCGCTGGTCGTGCTCGCCACTGTGTTGCTCCTGTACAAGGAGTTCCTGCTGGCCTCCTTCGACCCGGTGCTGGCGCACACCCTGCGCCTTCGCCCCGAGCTGCTGCGCTACGTCATGCTCGTGCTTCTGGCGCTCACCGTCGTCGTGAGCCTGCAGACGGTGGGCGTGGGCCTGGTGGCGGCGATGCTGGTGACGCCGGCGGCGAGCGCCTACCTCCTCACTCGTCGCCTGCCGGCGATGATGGCGGTGGCGGCGCTCATCGGCGCCGCCTCCAGCGTCGCCGGGCTCTACGTGAGCTACTACCTCGACGTCGCCTCCGGC
>JBAZPK010000041.1:0-15540 GCA_041648235.1 Thermoleophilia bacterium | reverse complement strand
GGCGGCCGATGGTATACTTGCCGCCGTGATCCGTGGGACCGCCGGAGATATCGTCGCGCCGGCCCGTCGTCAGCGAACGGGCGCGACCCCGGCCCCACAAAATCCCTCACGAGTCTGCAGCGGTCACGCCGTGCCCTGCGAGCGCCACCTGGTGGGCGCCTGCCGGGCGCAGCACGGCGGCCGTTCCTGGGCTGCGGCGAGGGCCGACACCAGGAGGTCGTGAGGGGCATGGCCAAGCACATCTTCGTGACCGGCGGCGTCGTGTCCGGCCTCGGCAAGGGCATCACGGCGGCGTCGGTCGGCCGGCTCCTCAAGGCTCGCGGGCTCAAAGTGGCGAGCCAGAAGTTCGACCCGTACATCAACGTCGACCCCGGCACGATGAGCCCGTTCCAGCATGGTGAGGTGTTCGTCACCGAGGACGGCGCCGAGGCCGACCTCGACCTGGGTCACTACGAGCGCTTCCTCGACGAGTTCGTCCAGCGGGACTCCAATGTCACCACCGGCGGCATCTACAACACCGTCATCACCAAGGAGCGCCGGGGCGACTACCTCGGCGGCACCGTGCAGGTCATCCCGCACATCACCAACGAGATCAAGAGCCGCATCCACCGGCTGGCCCAGGCCACCGGCGTCGACGTGCTCATCACCGAGGTCGGCGGCACGGTGGGCGACATCGAGAGCCTGCCCTTCCTCGAGGCCATCCGCCAGTTCCGCAAGGACATCGGGCGCGAGAACGTGCTCTACATCCACGTGACGCTGGTGCCGGTCATCGGCGTCGTAGGTGAGCCCAAGACCAAGCCCACGCAGCACTCCGTCGCGGAGCTGCGCGAGATCGGCATCCAACCCGACATCATCGTCGCGCGCTCGGAAGAGCCGCTGTCGAAGGGGATCCGCGAGAAGATCGCCCTCTTCTGCGACGTCGACCCGGACGCGGTGGTGTCGGCCAGCGACGCCGACGACATCTACCGTATCCCCCTGCGCATGCACGACGAGCACCTCGACGACCTCGTCGTGCGCATGCTCCACCTCGAGTGCGGCCCTCCCGACCTCACGGAGTGGAGCGCTCTGGTCGACCGCATCGACGCCTGCGACAAGCCCGTGACCATCGCGCTCGTCGGCAAGTACGTGCAGCTGCACGAGGCCTACCTCTCGGTGTGGGAGGCGCTCAAGCACTCGGCCTTCCACCACGGCCGCAAGCTCGAGCTCCTCTGGGTCGACTCCGAGGACCTCGACCCCGCCACCGTGACCGAGCGCCTCTGTACCGCCGACGGGGTCATCGTGCCGGGCGGCTTCGGGCAGCGTGGGGTGGAGGGCAAGATCGACGCCATCAGGTACTGCCGGGAGCGCGACGTGCCGTTCCTCGGAGTCTGCCTCGGCATGCAGTGCGCGGTGGCCGAGTTCGCGCGCAACGTCTGCGGCATGGAGGGTGCCAATTCCACCGAGTTCGACCCCGACACGGCCTACCCCGTCATCGACCTCCTCCCGGAGCAGAAGGGCGTGGAGGACATGGGCGGCACCATGCGCCTCGGGGCTTCCCAGGTCAGGCTGGCCCCAGGGACCAGGGCGCAGGCCGCCTACGCCAGCGACGAGGTCTGGGAGCGCCATCGCCACCGCTACGAGGTCAACAACGACCTGCGGCCGCGACTCGAGGCCGCCGGCCTCGTCGTCAGTGGCACCACCGCCGACGGGCGCCTGGTGGAGATCTGCGAGCTGCCCGGGCACCCCTGGTTCGTCGCCTCCCAGTTCCACCCGGAGTTCAAGTCGCGGCCCACGCGCCCGGCGCCGCTCTTCCGCGACTTCGTGGGCGCCGCCGCCCGCCTGCGCAGCGAGCGTGACGACGAGCTGGAGGATGCGTGCGCGCCGGCCTAGACGAGCTGGTCGCGCTGTTCGTCGAGCTGGCGGGCATCCGCTCGCCGTCGGGTGAGGAGCGGGAGATGGCCGACGCCGTCAAGCGCTTCGCGCGCGGCGTCGGCCTGGAGGCCCTGGAGGACGAAAGCGCCGCCGCCACGGGCAGCGCCTGTGGCAACCTCATCCTCCGCGTCCCGGGCCGCGGGCAGGGGACGCCCATCGCCCTCTGCGCGCATCTCGACACCGTGCCGCTCGAGCGCCCGCCGGCCATCGTCGTCGAGGGCGGCGTGGTGAAGACCGACGGCGAGACGATCCTCGGCGCCGACGACAAGGCCGCCGTCGCCGTGCTGCTCCTGCTGCTGCGCGACCTCGCCGCCGCCCCGCCGGCGGCGGACGTCGAAGTAGTGCTCACGGCCGGCGAAGAGGTCGGCCTGCTAGGCTCCAAGGCGCTCGACCTGGGCCGCCTGCGCGCCGCCGCCGCTTTCGTGCTCGACAGCGAGGGCGCCCCGGGGACGATCATCACCGCCGCACCCACGGCGAAGAGCTTCTCCGCCGAGTTCCGCGGCCTCGCCGCGCACGCCGGCATCGAGCCCGAGAAGGGCCGCAGCGCGATCGTCGCCGCGGCGCGCGCCGTGGCGGCGATGCGCCTCGGCCGCCTCGACGCCGAGACTACCGCCAACGTGGGCGTTATCGCGGGCGGCAGCGCCATCAACGTCGTGCCGGAGCACTGCCTGCTCCGCGGCGAGGCGCGCAGCCGCGACGAAGGCAAGCTGGCCGAGCAGCTCGAGAACATGCTCGAGGCCGTGGGCATGGCGGCGGCCGAGGCCGGGGTCGATGTCGAGTTCGAGGCGCGCGAGGACTACCGCGGCTACGCGCACGCCCCGGACGCGTTGCCGCTGCGGATCGCCGCGGCGGCGATCGCCGCCGAAGGGCTGGCCGAGCGCCGCATCGCCGGCGGTGGCGGCTCCGACAGCAACGCCTTCAACGCCGGGGGCCTGCCCGCCGTCACCCTGGGGGTCGGTTTCGAGAGCCTGCACTCGCCGCAGGAGCGCATCGGGATCGACCGCCTTGGGCAGCTTTACGGCCTCGCCCACGCCCTGGTGGCCGCCGCCGGCGCCACCGCCTAGGAGGAGGGTCCCGGGTGGCCATTCCAGCGCTCCCCGAGAGCGCCGGCGACCCGGAGGTCCGGGAGTATCTCGAGTACCTGCGCTACGAGCGTGGCATGAGCCCCAACACGCTGGCCGCCTACGGCCGCGACCTGGACCGCTTCGCCGCGTTCCTCAAGGGGCGGGGGGTGCGTGCGGGAGCGGCGCGGGAGGCGGACCTCAACGACTACTTCGCCGGCGGCGGCGGCGACGGAGCGGCCGCCAGCGTCGCCCGTCGGATGGCCAGCGTGCGCTCGTTCTACGCCTACCTCGTGCGCGAAGGCGTTCGCGACGACGACCCTGGCGCCCGCCTACGCGGCCCCAAGAAGGGCCAAGGCCTGCCGCGCGTGCTGAGCGTCGAGGAGGTGGAGCATCTGCTCGCCAAGGTGGTCGCCGCGGGGCCCCTGGGGCAACGGGACCTCGCGGCGCTGGAACTGCTCTACGGGTGCGGCCTGCGCGTGAGTGAGCTCCTGAGCCTGCGCGAAGGCGACGTCGACGTGGAGGGCGGCCTCGTGCGCTGCACCGGCAAGGGCGGCAAGGAGCGCGTCGTGCCGATGGGCGGGCCGGCCGCCCGCGCCCTCGCCCGCTACCTGCGGGACGGCCGGCGCCAGTTGCTGCGCGGCCGCCGCCGGCCGGACGTCTTCCTCAACGCCCGCGGCGGCCCGCTCACGCGCCAGGGCCTGGACTACATTCTGCGCCGCATCCTGGCGCGCGCCGACATGCTCGGCCAAGCCAGCGCCCACACCTTCCGCCACTCGTTCGCCACCCACCTGCTGGCCGGCGGCGCCGACCTGCGCAGCGTGCAGGAGATGCTGGGGCACGCCAGCGTCGCCACGACGCAGATCTACACGCACGTCACGGTGGAGCACCTGCGTGAGGTGTTCCTCGAGACGCACCCCCGGGCGCGGCGCCGCCCCGGCGGCGCGCCTGACGCCCCGGGGCTCTCAGACGATCGCGCCGATCTTCCCGGGGAGGAGCCGTGACCAGGGTCTTCATCTGCGTGCTCGACGGCGTCGGCGCCGGCGAGCTTCCCGACGCCGCCGCCTACGGCGACGTCGGCTCGAGCACGTTGCGCCACGTCCTGGAGCGCAGCCGCCCGCACCTGCCGAACCTCGCCGCCCTGGGGCTCGGCGAAGTCGTGGGCCTGCCGCTCGGCGCGCCGCGGGCCGAGGCGGCCTACGGCCGCCTCCTCGAGCGCGGCGCCGGCAAGGACACCACCACGGGCCACTGGGAGATGATGGGCGTGGTGCTCGAGCGGCCGTTCCCCACCTACCCCGGCGGCTTCCCGCCCGAGGTGGTCGAGCCGTTCGAGCGGGCCGTCGGCCGGCGCATCCTCTGTAACCGGCCGGCCTCCGGGACGGCGGTGATCGCCGAGCTCGGCGACGAGCACGTCGCGACCGGCCGGCCCATCGTCTACACGTCGGCCGACTCCGTCTTCCAGATCGCCTGCCACGAGGAGGTCGTGCCCGTCGAGCAGCTCTACGAGTGGTGCGCGATCGCCCGCGGGATCCTCCAGGGCGGGCACGCCGTCGGGAGGGTCATCGCGCGGCCGTTCGCCGGAGCTCCCGGACACTACGCGCGCACGCCGCGGCGGCGCGACTTCTCGCTGGAGCCGCCGGGCCCGACCTACCTCGACCTCCTGCAGGAGCGCGGCGTGCCGGTCGTCGGTGTCGGCAAGGTCGGGGAGATCTTCGCGCAGCGGGGCGTGGCGGTGGACGATCACACCACCGACAACACGGCCGGCATCGCCGCCTGTACGCGGCATCTGGCCGCGATCGAGCACGGCCTGCTGTTCGCCAACCTCGTGGATTTCGACCAGGTCTGGGGTCACCGCAACGACGTCGAGGGTTTCGCCGCCGGGCTGGTGGCCGTCGATGCCGCGCTTGCGGCGTGGGAGGCGCTGCTGCGCCCCGGCGACGCGCTGATCCTCTGCGCCGATCACGGCGTCGACCCCACGACGGCGAGCACCGACCACTCGCGCGAGTACTCGCCGCTGCTGGCCCTGGGCCTGCGGCCGGGACGCTACGACGGCTGCCTCGAGGACGTCGGCGCCACGGCGTTCGCCCTGCTCACCGGCGAGGCGCCGGTGTTGCCCGGGCGCGTCATCGCCTGATGGCTTCCCTGCTTGAGGCTGCGGCGGCCCGGCGCCTGGGCGCATGGCAGGCGGACGCGGCCGTCGTCTTCGGCAGCGGCCTCGCGGCGCTCCCCCCCGGGGCGGAGACCGACGAAGAGCTCCCCTACGGCGACCTGGGGTGGCCGCGTACCGTGGTCCCCGGGCACCGTAACGCTCTGCAGCTGGTGCGGGTCACGGCCGCCGGAGGGCGCGAGCTGAAGCTCGCGCTCGCCTGCGGCCGCCCACATCGCTACGAGGGCTGGAGCGACGGCGAGCTCGAGCAGCCGGTGCGGGCTCTGGCCGCGGCCGGCGTGCGGCGCCTCCTGCTGACCAACTCCTGTGGCGGCCTCCGGCCGGGGGCCGCGCCGGGTGCGGCGGTCGTCTGCGAACGGGTCATCGACCTGCAGCGTCCGCCGCGGGGCGCCGCCCCGCCGGTGCTCCCGGTGTGCACGGCCGCCGCGGGCGAGCGGCTGGTGGCCGCTCTCCTCGCTTCCCCGGTCGCTTCAGCGGGGCTGCCACCGGCGGCGCCGGCTGGAGCGCCCCCGGCGGCGTCGCCCGGGCCGGTCCGAGCCCTCCGCGGCGCTTACGTCGCCGTCGCCGGCCCCCACTTCGAGTCGCCGGCCGAGGCGCGCTGGCTGGCGCGCTACGGCGACGTGGTGGGCATGTCGGCGGCGCCGGAGCTGCGCGCCGCGCGCGCCGCGGGCGCCTCCTGCGCGCTGGTCGCGCTGGTGGTCAACCGGGCCGCCGAGGTAGGCTCCCACGACGACGTGCTGGCCGCGAGCGGCCGCCTCGCCGGGGCTCTGGCCGACCGCCTCGTCGCCGCTCTCACGGCACGCTGGCCGGAGCTGGCTTCCTGACGACTGAGGGGACGCGGGTGGAATTCGTCAACGACGTGATCGCCTGGAAGAGGGACGGCCGCGAGCTTGACGCCGCCCGCGTCCATGCCTTCGTGAACGGCGTGGTGCGCGGCGGGGTCCCGTCGTACCAGGCAAGCGCCCTGCTGATGGCCATGGTGCTGCGCGGCCTGAGCGACGCGGAGACCCTCGAACTGGCGCGGGCGCTGATCGACAGCGGCAAGACGCTCGATCTCCGAGTCCTGCGCCGCCCGGTGCTCGACAAGCATTCGAGCGGCGGCGTGGGCGACAAGGTCACCCTGGTGCTGGCGCCGCTCGTGGCGTCGTGCGGGGCGATCTTCGGCAAGATGTCGGGTCGCGGCCTCGGGCACACGGGCGGCACGCTGGACAAGCTCGAGTCCATCCCCGGGTTCCGGGTCCAGCTCCCGCAGGGGGAGCTCCTGCGCCAGCTCGAGCGTATCGGCGTGGCGGTGGTCAGCCAGAGCGAGCGCGTCGTCCCCGCCGATCGCGTCCTCTATGCCCTCCGCGACGTCACGGCCACGATCGACAGCGACGGCCTGATCGCCGCCAGCATCATGGCCAAGAAGGTGGCCAGCGGCACGTCGGCGCTGGTGCTCGACATCAAGGTGGGGCGTGGCGCCTTCATGAACGACCTCGAGCACGCACGCGAGCTCGGCCGCCTCTGCCGGCTCATCGGGGAGACCTACGGGCGCCCGACGACCTGCATCTACACCGGCATGGACGCCCCGCTCGGCCGGGCAGTCGGCAACCGGTTCGAGGTGGAGGAGGCGTGGCGCGTGCTCGGCGGCGAGGGGCCGGAGGACGTGCGCGAGACGTCTCTGACGCTGGCGGCGGCCTTGCTCGCCTTGTCGGATCTCGGGATCGACGAGGCCGAGGGGAGGCGGCGCGCGGAGGAGGCTCTGGCCTCCGGCCGCGCCGCCGAGCACTTCGAGCGCTGGTGCTACGTGCAGGGCGGGCGCTGGAAGCCCGGGGAGTTCCACCACCTGGCGGCGCTCGAGGTACGCGCCACGCGCGACGGCTACGTGACCGCCTGCGACGCGCGTGCCGTCGGCCAGGCGGCGCAGCTCGCCGGCGCCGGCCGCCGCACCGTCGACGACGCCGTGGACCCCTCGGCCGGCGTCGTCCTCGAGCGCACGGTCGGCGAGCCGGTCGCGGCCGGCGACCTCCTCGCCGCGGTGTTCTCGCGCGACGCGGGGCGCCGGGCGCGGGCCAGCGAGGTCCTGCAGCCGGCATTCACCATCGGCGAGGCGCCGCCCGCGGCGCGGCCGGTCGTGCTGGGCAGGGAGTAGGGGGCTCGCCCGGGCCGGCGCGACCCGGAGGTCAGTCGGCGGCTTTGGCCTCGGCGAGCTTCCGGCGGGAACGCCACTGGTGGAGGAGCCAGGAGCCCAGGAGCTGGCCGGTGACGGCGGCGGCCAGCATGAAGGGCACGAACAACCAGCCGAGGCCGAACGAAAGGCGCATGATGACGAATAACGGGATGGGCAGATGGATCGCCAGGAACCACCGCCAGGAGAGCCGGCGCACGGTCGTGCGGTAGGCGCCGAAGGGCAGGTTGACGGCGACCGCCAGGACGACGGCGATGGTTTCGAGTTCGAGGTGCGTCATGCAGAGTTTGGCGTGTCGACGCAATCAGTATAGGGCAACGGGCCGCGGCGTGGACCGGACCTGCTGTTCGCCGCCGCGGTCACGGCCGCCGTCCTGGTCGCCGACGGCGGCGCGCAGGCGCGGGCGAGGACGCGAGCGATGAGAGTGGTGGGTGGAGAGTGGCGCGGCCGGCCCCTCGCGGCCCCGGCCGGCCGCACGACGCGCCCCACTTCCGACAAGGTGCGGGAGGCGATCTTCGCCGTGCTGCTCGCCTTGCCGGAGGTGGCCGCCGGGCGTGCCCCGGGCGCCGGCGGCCCCCTCGCCGGCCAGCGGGCGCTCGACCTGTTCGCGGGCAGCGGCGCCCTCGGCATCGAAGCGCTCTCGCGCGGCGCCGAGAGCTGCACCTTCGTGGAGAGCGACCGCGGCGCCCTGGGCACCTTGCGCGCCAACCTGGAGCGGCTCGGCGTACCCGTCGCCAGGGGCCGCCGGCCCACTCCGCCGGCCACCACCCCGCGCGCCCGAGTCCTCGCCGGCGACGCGCGCCGCGTGCTGCCGGCTGACGCTCGCCGTGGGGAGCGATATACTCTCGTCTTTGCAGACCCACCGTACGATCGCGCCGAGGAGCTCCTGCCGGCCCTGACGAGGTTGCTGCTCCCGGTGCTGGCCGAGCGGGCCGTGCTCGTCGTGGAGACGGCGGCGGGCGCCACGGCGGGGCTGCCCGGGGCAGCGCTGCGGGAGAAACGCTACGGTGACACGCAGGTCCGGTTCACGCTCGTCGACGGCCTCGGCCGGGGACACGAGGAGACAGCAGACGATGACAGTCCGGCGATCTGATCCGCGGCGCGGGCGCTGATGCCGAGCAACGTCACGGCCCTCTGCCCGGGCACGTTCGACCCGGTCACGGTGGGCCACCTCGACATCATCCGCCGCGGCGCCAACAAGTTCGGCCGCGTCGTCGTCGGGCTCATCGAGGTGCCGCAGCGCAAGGCGCCGCTGTTCGACCCCGACGAGCGCGAGGCGTTCCTCAGGGAGGCCCTCGCCGGCAACGACAGGATCGTCGTCGCACGCTTCAACGAGCTCGTCGTGGAGTTCGCCCGCCGCTGGGACGCGCACGTGATCCTCAAGGGCCTGCGCGCCATCTCCGACTTCGAATACGAGTTCGCCATGGCGCAGCTCAATAGGAAGTTGGCGCCCGACATAGAAACAGTGTTCATGATGGCCTCGCCCGAGCACAGCTTCCTCAGCTCGAGCGGAGTCAGGGAGATCGCCGCCTTCGGAGGTTCCGTTGAGGATCTGGTGCCGCCGGCCGTCGCTCGCCGCCTGGCGGAGGTCTACCCGCCGCACATCAGGCTACCCAAGGAGGGTTGCTGAGTATGGACGTGCTCGTACTTATCGATAAGCTCGACGACATCATCCACAACTCCCGGTCAGTCCCGCTCACCGACAGCGTGATGATCGACCGCGAGGAGATCTACGACATTCTCGACCAGATGCGTTCCACGATCCCCGAAGAGATCAAGCAGGCGCGCTGGATCGTGAAGGAGCGGCAGGAGATGCTGGCCGAGGCCAAGCAGGAGGCCGAGCGGGTGCTCGCCGATGCGCAGCAGCGCGCCGAGCAGCTGGCCTCCGAGACCGAGGTCGTGCGGCTCGCCGAGCGCAACGCGCAACAGATCATGGAAGATGCGCGCGAGCGGGAGCGCGACGTCCGCCTGGGCGCCGAAGACTACGCCGACGAGGTGCTCGGCAACCTCGAAGTCAACCTCGACAAGTTTCTCGCCGCCGTCCGCCGCGGCCGCGAGCGTCTGCAGGGGCGCCCGCCCGACGACGACCTGCAGCCCTGAGCGGCCGCCCCCGCTGACTCCAGGCCGCCGCGCCGTGCGCCGCTTCGACCTGCGCTCGCTCCGCTTCGGCGATGCCAGTGAGACCTGGCGCCGCCTGCCGGTCGAGGTCGCTCCGTTCCTGTTCGGGGGCAGCGAGTACGCCGTCGCCGGCGGAGCCGTCGATCTCCTGCTCACGGTCAGCCGCGTCGGCGGCAACCTCACCCTCGCGGGGGAGTTCGAGTGCGACGTCGTGGGCCCCTGCCAGCGCTGCCTGGGCGACGCCCGGGTGCGCGTGGAGGCGCGCGGGGTCGAGTACGTGCACCACGGCGATTCCGAAGGCGACGAGGAAGACGACGGCTACGTCACCTCCTCGATCGTCGCCGTGGACGCCTGGGTGCGCGACCTCATCGCGGAGTCGCTGCCGGTGAAGGTCCTCTGCCGCGAGGATTGCCGCGGCCTCTGCTCCGTCTGCGGGGCGGACCTGAACGCCGACCCGTCCCACCGCCACGGAGAGGCGTGACCGGCGGGCGTGTGGTACAGTCCCTTGTCTGGTTGGACCAAGGAGATCACGCATGCCAGTACCCAAGAAAAAGACGTCGCAGCGGAAGCGCGACGCGCGCCGCGCGCAGCAGAAGCTCACTGTCGAGACGGCCAGCGTGTGCCCGCAGTGCAAGAGCCCCAAGCTTCCTCACCGTGCCTGCCCCAAGTGCGGGACCTAC
Organism: Thermoleophilia bacterium; assembly: GCA_041648235.1. GTDB lineage: Bacteria > Actinomycetota > Thermoleophilia > UBA2241 > UBA2241 > CAIXSE01. The sequence continues at coordinate 5,436 of JBAZPK010000041.1, read as the reverse complement.
AAAGGCCGCGAGGTCGTCGTCCTCGAGGCTGAGTAAGCCGTGAGGCGTGTGTGGTGCTGAAGTCGCTCTACATCGCCTCCACGCAGGGTGGCGGCGGCAAGACCACCATCGCCGTCGGCCTCTGCCTCGCGCTTCGGCAGCGCGGCCTCAACGCCGGCTACTTCAAACCCGTCGGCACGCTGGCCGCCCACTCGGGCCCCGAGATGCTCGACGAGGACGCAGCCTTCGTCGCCGACCTGCTCGGCCTCGAGGACGCGCCCACCGACATCTGCCCGGTCGTGCTCGACGAAGACGCCCTGCACGACGTCCTCGCCGGCTCCGAGGTCGACGCCATGAGCCGCGTCAAGGCGGCCCACGCGCGCGTCAGCCGCGGCAAGGACCTCCTCGTCTGCGAGGGCCTCGGTGAGATCTGGCAGGGCCGTTTCCTGCGCACCAGCGGCACCGAAGTCGTGAAGCAGCTCGACCTGATGACACTCCTGGTGGCCAAGTTCGCCGGCGCCCGCCTGCTCGACGACATCATCTACGTCAAGGACGCCCTCAAGAACCACCTTCTGGGCGTCCTCTTCAACATGGTGCCCGAGTCCCGCCTCGACCTGGTGCGCGACCAGTACGCGAAGTTCCTGGTGAAGCACGACGTCACCACGTACGGCACGCTGGCGTCGAACGCCCGCCTCTCCGCAGTCTCGGTGGGCGAGATCGTCGAGGCCCTGGGCGGCACCTACGTGTGCGGCGACCAGTACGGCGACCGCCTGGTCGAGACGTACATGATCGGCGCCATGAGCCCCGAGCACGCGCTGCGGTACTTCCAGCTCACGCCCGGCAAGGTCGTGATCGTCGGCGGCGACCGCGCCGAGATCATCCTCACGGCGCTCGACACTCCCACCGTCGCCGTGGTGCTCACGGGCAACTACGTGCCCAGCCCGGCGGTGCTGGAGCGGGCCGAGGAGCAGGGCGTCCCACTCGTCTCGGTGGAGACCGACACGGTCACCGCCGCCGACGGGCTGCGCCGCCTCTTCGGCCGCCTCCGCGTCAAGGAGCGCGCCAAGATCGACCTCATCGCCGAGCTCATCGACGAGTCCGTCGACCTCGACCGGCTGGTCGCCGACCTGCACGCATGAGCCCCCGGCGTTCGCGCCCCTACACCTCGCCGCACGAAGTCACCGCCGCCTGGAGCGTCATGGCCGGCGACACGCGCGTCGTGCGAGTCGTGGTGGACGCGGCCGGCGGGGACAACGCTCCCGCCGAGATCGTCGCCGGCGCCCTCGAGGCGGCCGGCCCCCAGCTCCATGTCGTGCTGGTGGGCGACGAGGCACGGATCCGGCCTCTGGTGCCCCCCGGCGCGGCGCACACCTCCGTCGTGCACGCCCCTGACGCGATCGGCTACGACGAGGAGCCGGCCGCGGCGGCGCGCAACAAGACCGGGTCCAGCATCGTCGTCGGCCTCCAGCTCGTGCACAGGGGCGAGGCTGACGCCTTCGTCTCGGCCGGCAACACCGGCGCCGTTGTGGCCGCCAGCGTGCTCTACGTGCGCCGCATTCGCGGCGTGCAGCGCCCCGCCATCTGCACGATCATGCCGTGCATGCCGGCCCCCATCGCGTTTCTCGACGTGGGTGCCAACGCCGAGGTGCGCCCCGAGCACCTGCGCCAGTTCGCCATCATGGGGCAGGCCTTCGCGCGCGAGGTGATGGGCATCGCGGAGCCCGACGTGGGCCTGCTCTCCATCGGTGAGGAGCCGGGCAAAGGCACGCCGGATGTGATCGAGGCGCACCGGCTCATCGCCGCCGACGCGCGCATCCGTTTCTACGGTAACGTCGAGGGTCGCGACGTCATGAACCGCACGGTCGACGTGGTGGTCAGCGACGGCTTCACCGGCAACGTGACCCTCAAGACCATCGAGGGTACGGCCAAGGCGATCCTGAACGCCTTGCGGGCCACCATCGACCTGTCGCCCGGCACCAAGCTCGGCGGCCTGCTCCTGCGCCGCGACCTGCTGCCGCTCAAGGCCGCGCTCGACCCGGAGGAGTTCGGCGGCGCGTTCCTCGTCGGCATGAACGCGCCGGTGATCATCGCCCACGGCAACTCGCGTGCCCGGGGCATCGCCAACGCCGTGCGCCAGGGCCGCCGCGGCGTGGTCAGCGACCTGCTGCCGACCATCGCCCGGGAGCTCGGCGGCGGGCCGGGCGCCGGCGAGGCGGCAGGCTCCGCCGCCGGCGCCTGAAGCACGCCGCCGCGCGGCTTTCTCGGCCGCTCGGCATTGTGTACACTCGGCCAAACTCGCCCGGAGGTTGTTGGATGACCCGCGAAGAGGTGTTCGAGCACGTCAAGGGGATCCTCGTCGAGACGCTCAGCGTCGACGAGGAGAAGGTCACGCTGGAAGCCCGCTTCCAGGAGGATCTCGAGACCGATTCGCTCGATCTGGTCGAGCTCGTGATGACCATGGAAGAGAAGTTCGGGATCAAGATCAGCGACGAAGAGGCCGCGACGATCAAGACCGTCGGCGACGCCGTCGATTTCGTCATCGCGAGGGCCGAGGCCTAGACCCCGCCCGGGCGTGGTACAGCGGCGAGGGGAGGCTTCCCGGTGTCTGGGGGCGTCCCCTCGCCGTCGTGTGAGGCTTGAGTGACCAATCGACTTCTAGCGCTCGCGGAGCAGCTCGATGAAGGGACCATGCGGAAGGTGTTCACGCACACGTCCTGGGCAGCCGCGCGGGTGGAGTCGTACGAGCGCCTCGAGTTCCTCGGCGATAGCGTCCTGAGCCTCTGCATCACGACAGAGCTCTACCGGCGCTTCCCAGGCTTCTCGGAGGGCCACCTCGCCCGCCTGCGCGCCTACATCGTCAGCCGCGCGACGTGCGCCCGTGTGGCCGCGAAGCTCGGCCTCGGGAAGATGCTGCGCGAGCACGCCGGCGTCGGCAAGGAGGCCGGCGACCTCGCGCAGCTGCAGACGAACGCCAACGTGCTCGCCGACCTCACCGAGGCGCTCATCGGGGCGGTCTACCTGACCTTCGGCTACGAGGCGGTCCGCCCCGCCGTCGTCGAGGTCTTCGAGGAGCACATCCTCTACGCCGAGAGCAGCTACATCGACCACAAGACCGAGCTTCAGGAGCATCTGGCGCGGAGCGGCCAGTCGGTGAGCTACAAGGTGCTGAGCTACAGCGGGCCGCCGCACAACCGCGAGTTCGAGATCGAGGCCTGGGTGGACGGCGCGGTCCTCGGCCATGGCTTCGGCACGAGCAAGAAGCGGGCCGAACAGGAGGCCGCCGCCGAGGCGCTGCACGAGCTTCTCGACAGTGCCCGGCGCGCGGCTCGGCGGGCGCGCCTCCGCGGCCGCCGCTCGCGCAAGCCACCGGCCGCGGAGGCACCCGTCGAGGCGGAGGCCGCGACGGCCGAGGACGGCTGACGGTGTACCTCAAGGCACTCCGGCTCAAGGGCTTCAAGTCGTTCCCCAAGGTCACCGAGCTCGTGTTCGAGCCCGGCGTCGGGGTGATCATCGGCCCCAACGGGAGCGGCAAGAGCAACATCGCCGACGCGGTCGTGTGGGCCCTCGGCGAGCAGAGCCCCAGCACCTTGCGCGGGGCGTCGATGCAGGACGTGATCTTCGCCGGCAGCGATGGGCGCCGCGCCGGCGGGAGCGCCGAGGTGGAGCTCACGTTCGACAATGCCGACGGGGCATTGCCCCTGCCCACGCCCGAGGTCAGCGTGATGCGGCGGGTGGCGCGTGACGGCTCGTCGCAGTACTTCATCAACCACTCCGCCTGCCGCCTCACTGACGTGGTCGAGGTCATGGCCCGGGTCGGGCTGGGCAAGGAGCTGCACTCCATCATCGGGCAGGGCAAGGTCGAGTCGTTCCTCGCGGGCAAGCCGGAGGACCGGCGGAGCCAGATCGAGGAAGCTGCCGGGCTCGGAGCCTACAAGCGCCGCCGCGAGCGCGCCGAGCACAAGCTGCGCGAGGTGGGGCGCAACCTCGAGCGCGCCCGCCTGCTGGAGCGCGAAGTGGACTCACAGCTCACGCCGCTCCGCCGGCAGGCCACGGCCGCCGAGCAGATGCGCAGCGTGGAGGCCGGGCTGGCCGAGACGCGTGGGCGGCTGCTGAGCGGCGACCTCTCGGGTGTGGACGCGGACCTCGCCGCGCGGACGCGAGAGCGTGACGCCATCGAGGCGGCCCGGGGGCGCTGCGAGGCCGGGCTCGAGGAGGTGGCGCAGGCGCGCGTCGCCGAGGAGGAGGCTTTCGCGCGCCGCCTGGCGGAGCGGGAGCGGCGCGCCCGGCGCCTGTTGCGAGCGCGGGTGCTCGACGGCCGCCTCGAGAGCGGCCGCCGCCTCGCCGAACAGCGGCTGCGGCTCGTCGAGGAGATGGAGCGCGCCGCCGCGGCGGAGCGCGAGAGGCTCGTCCACGATCTGGCCGGGCGGCCCGAGGAGACGCCCGACGAGGCCTGGCCGGAGGAAGCAGGGCGTCTGCGCGGCGGCCTCGAGGCGGCCGAGGCGGCCTTCGCCGCCGTTGCCGGCCGCCTGGAGGCTGCGCGCACGCTGCTCGCCACGCGCCGCACCGCCCTCACCCGGCACGCGCTGGAACGCGAAGAGGCGCTGGCCGCGGTGGCGCGCCTCGAGCGCCGCCAGGAGGCGCTGGCCGGGGAGGAGGCGCGTCTCGGCGCTCAGGGAGAGTCGCTACTGGCTGAGGCCGCGGCCAAGGCTGCGGCCGAGGCAGGCGCCGCCGCCCTCGAAGTCGGCGCTCGGGCGCGCCTGCGCGAGGCCACGGCGGCCGCCGAGGCGGCCGTGGCGGCCGCTGTGGCGGCCGGGCAGGCTGCCGCCGAGGCTGAGGATCGGTCCGGCGCCGCCGCCGCCGAGCGCCGCGGCCTCGAGGCGCAGGTGGAGCAGCTCCGGGCGGCGTTGCACGAGCTCCAGGACGTGAGCGAGGACGTGCTCGCCGTGGCCGGCGAGTACCCCGGGACGGTGTCGTTCGCCGGCGCCGTCTCGTGCGCCGCGGGCTACGAGCGAGCCCTCGCGGCAGCGCTCGCCCAGGCCTCCGGAGCGCTGGCCGTGCCGCCGGGTGTCGACCACTGGTCCCTGCTCGGCGCCCTCAAGAGCGCCGGCATCGGGTTGGCGCGCCTCCTCGTGCCCGTCGCCGGCCCCGGCCGTGCGGTGTCGTTCCCGGGCGCCGCTCCGCTGCTGGACAAAGTGACCTTGATCGGCCACGAAGAGCTCGGGAGTGCCTTGACGGATGTGGTCATCGTCGACGACCTGCGCGCGGTGCCGCCCGGGTTCGGCGGTCTCGCGGTGACGCGTGAAGGTGAGTTCTACCGTCCCTCGGCGGGCCAGATCGGCCTTGCCGGCGGGGTGCCCGCGGCGCTGCTTCTGGAGCGGCGGGCCGAGCTCGAACGTCTCGACGGGCGGCTGGACGGCCTGCGCGCCCGCGAGGCGCGCGACGAGGCCGCGTTGGCCG
>JBAZPK010000040.1:0-15563 GCA_041648235.1 Thermoleophilia bacterium | reverse complement strand
ACACGAAGTAACCCGACTCGTCAGTCTGGTACTTCTGGAGGTTGAGCGTGCCCTTGTCGCCGCCGTAGTACTTCTCGGCGGCGGCGTTGAACTTCTCCTTGAACGAGCTACCGGAGGTGACGAGCAGCAGGACGCCGCACACCACCACACCGGCGAGGCCGATCCACATGGCCCACTTCTGGAACTTGGCGTAGGTCTTCATGCCCACGGCCACCAGCGTCGAGGCGATGGCGATGACCACGAGCGAGGCGACGAAGATGCCTGTGCGGGTCCCCAGCCAGTCGGCTGCGCCGTTGAGCCCAAGGATGCGGAAGATCGGCTTGACGGTGGTCTGGACGCCCATGTCGGCGTAGATCGGGGTCCAGAGCCAGAGGATGAACCACCAGCCACCCGCCGCGAGCACGAAGCCGATCGGGCTGTTGAAGATGCGGGTCATCCAGACGTAGTCGCCGCCGGCTCGCGGCATCGCGGAGATCAGACCGGCGTACACGATGATCTCCAGGACGATGAAGACTGCGGTGATGACGATCGCCCAGAACAGGCTGCCGCCGGGAATGAAAGTAGCGTAGGCGAACGACCAGATCGCCAGGAACAGGTTCACGGAGAAGAACGAGTAGCGGAACCCGTCCCCACCTGACCAGCCCTTGACGAGGCCGCTCGCTTTTCGCACGAAGAGCGTCTGCTCCGGTGCTGTGTTCGTCGCCATTGATCAAGCCTCCTGTCGAACGATTCCTGCCGGCGACGTGGCGCCGGCACCCCCGATAGCACACCCGCGTGTGCTCACCCCATGGTCAGTCTGTAGCGCTTGAGCTTGCTCTTGCCGTCGAGCTCCACGATGACGCCCGACAACGTGCCTTCCACATACGAGCTGCCTGGGTTGATGGCCAGGGTGCGCCCGATGCGCTCGGCGGCACGGCTCTCGTGGATGTGGCCGTGCAGGGAGAGCAGCGGCTGGACCTCCTGGATCACCTCCTTGACGGCGGTGGAACCGACGTGAGCCGTGTCCTGGCCTTGCACGGTGAGCGTCTCCCAATCGATCTTCGGCGCGACGTCGAGCTGTGTGTCGAACGGCGGCGCGTGGAGCCCGAGGACGAGCCGCTCGGGAGCCGCCGTCGCCTGCGCGATGATCGCCTTGAGGCGCTCCTTGAGCGCCGGCTCGTCCTCTTCGCGCGGCGTATCCCAGGGCGTCAGGTTCGTCCAGCCGCTGGAAGCGAGCTGGTAGCCCTCGGGAAGGTCGAGGACGTTGCCCTCACCCACGCTGATCTCCGACGACTCGGCGAGGATCGCGTCGATGTCGTGGCGGTCGTCGTTACCCGGGCACACTATGCACCGCAGGCCCGAGCCCGCGAGACGCTCATCGGCCCAGACGACCCAGTCCGAGACGGTCTTGCGCATCTGCTCGTGGAAGAGTTCGTCGAGGCGGTCCTGGTCGCCCGTGTACGCGTCGCGCTCCTCGGCGCTCATCACGACGGGGTAGTAGCCGTGGTCGCGGATGGTCCTCTGGGACTTGGCGAGCGCCTCGGCGCCCTCCAGCTCGTGGCGCACGTCCTGCATGTGGAACAGGTACTTGCTCGAGCCCTGGTCGATGATCGGCACGACGGCCTTGCCTGTCATGCCACCACCGAGAATGAGGACGTCCGCCTCATAGTGCTTGCCCGAATTGATGAACTTCCGCCAACAGGCCTCGGAGCCGTGCACGTCCGTGGCGAAGAAGATCCGCACCATCACGTCAGACCCCCTTGTGCGACGATGGTTTCCCTGTCCATGCGCCCCGCGCTCCTTTCGCTGCACTCGCGGAGAGTGTGCTCGCCGCCACCCCCGCCGCGCCCGGCCGTTGGGCGCGGACGCCGATGCAGGGCCGTCGCGCGACGTACCGCCGCCACGCCCTGCGGCGGCGCGGCGGATCGTCGTGTGCGACGGCGGACCGTGAGTCAGACTCCGCTCCGGCCACGAGATGGCGTGGCCGGAGCCACTCGGCACTCACCCGCGATCCCAGTGGCCACGCCTCCGAGCGCGGCCTCATCCGTCCTTGGGACCCCAAGCGATGAGCTTGGTTCGAGCACTGTCCCCCGGCGATTCCTGTCCGGGAGAATCGAACAAAACAACGCTCATCATAGGCTCGACGGGCGCGCAGTCAAGTGCGAATTTGTTTGAGAACGTGTGCTGACGTGTTGGAATGGGAGCGGCCGTGGGTCGTTGGACCCCGTCTCCTCGCTCCCCGAACACGTCCGTCCGCCACCGCGAACGGCGAGGGGCCGGGTGCGGGCGGGGCGGGGCCCCGGCCCCTGTCGGAGACTGACGTGAAGCGATGAGCCGACCACCGGAGACCGCCGACACGCCGCGCGAGCCGGGCGGGACGCGAGGCCCTCAGGCGGTCTGCGAGGCGCCCGCGGCTTTCCTCGTACCCCCCACGGGGGCTGCGAGAGCCGCGAAGATGCTCCCTCAGTTGACCCCCGGTTCCTCCCCGCGGGTGATGACGCGGACCACAGCCTTCTCTAGGCTCATGGCAGGCAAGCAGACCAGCGTCATCAGGAGGACGTCATGAGCACAGTGGTAGCCGCACCAGCAGCCGACCGTGGACCCATCGATATCGGCTTCGTCTTCAAGCAGGGCTGGCGGTTGTTCGTCAAGGACATCGGCCCGCTGATCGTGGGCGCCTTGATCGCCTGCGGCCTCAGCATCGTCACCCTCGGGATCCTCGCCGGCCCTCTCACCGCCGGCCTCTTCGGCATGGTCGTCAAACGCGTCCGGGACGGGCAGGCCCCGAAGGTGGGCGACGTGTTCGGCCAGATGCACCGCTTCTGGACGTTCTTCGGAGCCGCGGTGGTGTTGGCCATCGTGGTCGGCGTCGCCTGGGTCACGATCATCGGCGGGATCCTCCTCACCACCATCTGGCTGTATACGTTCCCCATCATGGTCGATCGCGGCCTGCGCTTCTGGACCTCCCTGGGGGAGAGCAAGGATCTGGTGGTCAGGGCCGGCTTCTGGGAGCACCTCGCCCTGGCGATCCTCTTCGCGGTCATCGCCTCGCTGGCCAACGGCGTCCTCGCGGTGCTCGCCACGCCGTTCCTCGTCGCCGCCGTGGCCGCCGGGTACTTCGCGGCCTCCGGGCGGGCTGCCGAGCTCGAGAAGGTCTGACCGGACCCCCGGCCGTCGGGGCCGGGCCGCGGAGGGCGCTGCGCCTTCCGCGGCCCGGCCCCGCACCTTCCGTTCACCGATCCACTCTTACGATGCTTGTCGCAGAGACCGGCTCGTGGTAGTTTCCCGCCCTATTTTCGCGTGCGGAAGAGCTCGATTCCCGGCGGCGCTTCGCCACGGGGTCGAGACTGTGCGCGGCGCACGGGCCCAACGACCCGAGACGAGGACGACATGAGCAGCAAGCTGCCACTTCGCCAGCGCACGGCTGAGCGCGACCACCTCACAAATGGCCGCTCGGCCAGCGACGAGCGCCTGGCCGTGCGCAACCTCGTCGGCAAGGTACCCGGGGCGGGGCTCTTCGACCTCGCCACCACCCAGGACGGCGGCCACGCCTGCATCTTCTGCGGCGTCTGCGCCAAGCGCTGCCCGATGAACTGCATCGATGTGCGCCGCGACCCGCACAGCAAGGCCGGGCGCCGGCGGAGCCACTTCGCGGGCTCGATCACCGTCGACGAACCGCGCTGCATCGGCTGCGGACGCTGCGTCGAGTCGTGCGCCGTCAACGCCCTCGTCCCGACGCTCCTCTTCGAGGAGCTGCGGGCTGAGTTCCGGCAGCTGGCGACCAAGGAGTCGCGGCTCGCCAGCGGCCACGGCATGTGCAGCGGCTGCGCCGCCCCGGTGGTCGTGCGCCAGGTGCTCTCCGTGGTCGACTCGCACCACGTCGTCTCCGGCGCCACGGGCTGCCTGGAGGTGTCCACGACGCGCTACCCCTACACCTCCTGGCAGGGCAGCTACATCCACACCAACTTCGAGAACGCCGCCGCCACGCTCTCCGGCGTCGAGACCGCCTTCCGCGCCCTGCGCAAGCGCGGCAAGCTCCACGACCGGGTCAAGTTCATCGCCTTCGGCGGCGATGGCGGCACCTACGACATCGGCCTGCAGAGCCTTTCCGGGGCCATGGAGCGCGGCCACGACATGCTGTACGTCTGCTATGACAACGGCGCGTACATGAACACCGGGTTCCAGCGCTCCAGCGCCACCCCACACGCGGCCTGGACGAGCACGAGCCCGGTCGGCGCCGCGCAGACGGGCAAGGTCGGCCACAGCAAGAACCTCACCGAGATCATGGTCGCCCATCGCCTGCCTTACGTGGCGCAGGCCTCGCCGCACGACCCCCAGGACCTCATCCGCAAGGCCGCCAAGGCGATCGGGACAGAAGGCCCCACCTTCCTCAACGTCCTCTCGCCGTGCCCGCGCGGCTGGCGGAGCGAGGGCTTCGAGAGCATCGATCTCGCGCGCCTGGCCACCGAGTGCAGCTATTGGCCGCTGTTCGAGGTGGTGGACGGCCGCTACCGGCTTACGTACCGGCCGCGGCGCAAGCAGCCGCTCGGCGCCTGGCTCGAGCGCCAGGGCCGCTTCGCCCACCTGGCGGTCCCCGGCAATGAGCATCTCCTGGAGGAACTCGAGCAGTGGGTGAACGCAGAGTGGGACCTGCTGCTGCGCAAGTGCGATGAGATCCCGGAGGAGAAGTGGGACGCGGCCCAGGGCCGCCACAGCGCCGAGCCCTTCGTGATGCATCCCAACTGGGCAAACCTGCTCTCCCTCGGCGAGCCGCTCACGGCGAGCATGACCTCCACCGCCATCGACTGGGAGGCTTGGGGCGGCGGCCACTCGAGCATGTGCTGGGGGGTCATCGAAGACTGAGGCGGCGACACGGACCGCCCCGCGCCTGCCCCTGGCCCGGCACGTCCGCGCCCTCGACGAGCACGGTCGGGGAACCGGGGAAGCGGCGGCGCGGCGCGCCCTCAAGCGAGCTGACGACCGTCTCCGTGAGCGTCAGCGAGATGCCCTCCCGGCGCGCCGCGGCCGGGACGCGGTCGCGCGCCACCCGCCACCCCGCACACCCCATGGTGTGCAGGGTCTCAACCGCCACATCGCCCGTCATCCGCCCTCCCGCAGCTTGCCGAAGGCCCTCATGATACCCGGGCGTCTCACGACGCACGAGCGGACCCGCAGGCTCAGGCGCGCGGGGCGTCGACGGCCTCAAGCCCCTCGTTCGGGTACGGGGACGCGTCGGGATGGTCGTCGGGGCACTCGGCGGCCTGCTGGGCGCGGCCGGCGCCATCGCCGCGGAGCCCATCTTCGGCAGCATCCTCGTCGGCGCCATGCTCGCCGTGCTCGTCGCCGGGATGTGGATCGCGCTCGCTCCCCAGGTGGGCGCAACCGGCTCGTGCATCGCGGCACCCCCGCCCAGGCGACCATCCTGACCATTGACAAGACGGGCATCTCCGTTCAGGAGAACTACGGCCAAGCCCAGCTGCGGCTGCGCGTGGAGCCGCCCGATGGCGCAGAGGCCTACGAGACCAGCGTTCGCCGCCTCATCGATCGCTTCGACATCCCCGCCTACCCGCCCGGGGGGCGCGTCTCCGTGCTCATCGATCCCGTGGACCCCTTGAAGGTGGCCCTGGCGTCGCCGCGGCCAACGGCCGCGGCGACGCGTCTCGCGGGGAACAATGGAAGCATGAGCGGCCGGCCCTCCGCAGGAGCGGCCGGCCGGGCAAAGGAGGCGGTCATGGCATCTCGGGAGTACAAATGCGAAGACTGCGGCTGTGAGTTCGTCGAGCTGATGCCCGAAGTGGAGGACTCACCGCTCGCCTGCCCCGAGTGCGGCGGGCTCGACATCCAGCGGCTCGACGAGCGCACGACCGACGCCGCCTGAGTAGATCCCCGGCGCCCAGGCCGGCGCGGACCAGAGACGCGGCACCCGGCCGACGACGCAAACGCATCACACGTCCGTCCGTCCCCGCTGACGGCGTGGATCGATCGGGACGGGGGTCGAGGGACCGTCCCTTGGACGGCCCCTGAGGAGGGGCGTCGCCTCGACGGCCGCCGTCCGCCCGCGGCTCCGGGCGCCGCGTGAGGGTCCAGTCTGTCCCTGCGGAGTTCGCCCCAGGGACTTCCCGCTTGAAAACCCTAGACCAGACGCCCTAGACTGACGCGGGGTGTTCGGTGGGCCAGCGGTTGGCCTCACGACCGGAGGATGCGCGGTGCAACACGTCGCGAAGCCAGCGAGCCATGTGGACGGTGCCAACCGCCGTCACGCGGTCGCTCCGCCAGACCCTGCGGCTCGGGCGCTCCACCACGACGATCGTTTGTGCCGGCCCATACGCCCATTGCAAGGGGGGATGCCAGCGGCATTTGTGCACTGAAGGTACGCACTTCGTGGAGGAAACATGGGGAAAAAGACCGTTCTGCTTCTCGCCGTCGCCGTCGCCGTCATGCTTGTGTTGCCTGCGGTGGCGTTCGGCGCCGGAAGCCTTGGGCCCAATCTGGTCAATGAGTACGGCATGCACTACGCCGGCCAGGGAGTGTGCACCGGTTGCCACGCCATCCTGAGCCCGGTAGACAAGTCGGCCACCGTCCACGGACGCATGGCCAAGGTAGGCATCGTCCCGGGCGCGCCGGAGAGCTGGACTGAGTTCCGCGGCGCCGGCGACCCGCCGGAGATCGCAGGTACCAAGGGCGCCGTGTTCAACGGCGGCGGCTCCTACAGCCTCAGCCTGCCCTGGATCACCCTGGGCGACTACGAAGCCGGGCTGGCCACCGAATACCTGTTCTTCAAGGAGAGCACCGACCCGACCGTGTTGCCCTGGAACGTCGTCGAGGGCCTCTCTGCCGAGCCCACGGGTGAGTGGATGGTCGCCGCCGAGGATCCCAGCAAGGGCCTCTACGACGTCGTCTACGGCTGCCAGCGCTGCCACATGCTGGGATCCACCGTGCCGCAGTCGCTCGTCACGCCCTCGCCGTCCGAGTCGCCGATCGCTGTGGGCATGGTGCCCAACCCGGCGGCCACGGTCCAGCCCACGCTCACGACCGCCCGCCAGTGGTCCCGTGACGACGGCACCTCGGTGGCCGACTTCATGAGCGACCCCACCGTGTCGTACCCCGGCATGAGCATCCAGTGCGAGAACTGCCACGGCACCGGCGTCGCCGATGACGCGGGGCACGGGGGCACGGGCGTGCAGGTCACGACCTCACTCGCCACCCTCGGCCAGTCGCAGGTCTGCGGCCAGTGTCACGGCAGCTACACCACCGTCGCCGGCACGCTCGGCATCTACGGCTACACGACCAACCAGCGCATGGCCGACTTCGTCGACGTCAACGGCGTGTCGGGCGGCCAGTCGTACACCTACATCCCGACCGAGGAAGAGTTCCTCGCCGCTCCGACCGCCTACTGGATGTTCCCGAACGGGAGCAACGCCAAGGGTGGCCACTACTACTACGACGAGTGGGCCGCGTCGGCGCACTCGTACCGCGGCGCCCTCTATTACGCGTCGCCGAGCCCCGCGCCTGCCGACGCCATGGCGTTCCAGGCCGCCGGCCACGGGCACTTCAACGCCAAGACCTCCGGCCTTGACTGCGCCCGTTGCCACACCGGTGAGGGCTATCTCGAGAGCAAGAACGCCAAGATCGCCGAAGACTTCACGCCCACCAACGACAACGTCGGTTTCATGGGCCAGGAGTGCTCGGTGTGCCACAACGCGCATCCGGCCGACCTCGCTGAGGAGAACGTCGTCCGGGCGCCCGACGCGGCCGGCTCCCGCAGCGCCGCCGGCCTCTCGGTCGGCAACTCCAGCATCTGCGAGGACTGCCACAACTGGCAGTACGAGGTGCAGGGCACGCTGCCAGTCGTCAAGCCGCTGGCCAGCCTCTCCAGCCGCGGTGGCCCGAGCCATCCGCAGCGTGAGACCTATCAGGGCCGCGTGATGCTCGACGTGCCTGCCGCCGGCCAGTTCATGCCGGGCGCCAAGTGCGAAGAGTGCCACATGCCCAAGACCAACAAGGCCGCCAACCGCATCGCGCACGGCATGAAGCCCATGCTTCCGGGCGATGCCGAGGAGTGGATGGGCGCAGCTGGCCCCGCCTACCAGGGTGAGGACTCCTGCTCCAACTGCCACGCCGGCGAGACCCGTGCCGAGCTCCAGGCCAACATCGACGCCTGGCAGGCCGACGCGGCTGCCGCGGCCGCCGATGCCGCGGCCGCGATCACCGCGGCGCAGGCCAGGGCCCAGTTCTCCCTGACCGATGCCACGAACCCCGGCTACATCCTCGCCGGGCGGGCCACCTGGAACTACAAGGCGTACGGCAGCGATGCCTCGGGCAGCGTCCACAACCCCGAGTACGTCGTGGACGGCCTTGAGAAGGCGAAGCAGCTGGCCGACTCCGTCGGCGGCGCCTTCGCCGGCATCTCGGCACCCAAGTCCGTCGTCCCCGGCGGCTCGGGCTTCGTGAGCGGCAAGGTCATCGACGGTGACGGCACCGCCGCCGCCGATGCCATGCTCGTGCTCTTCAAGAACGGTGTGGCCACCGCCGAGACCACCGTCTCGGCGGCCAGCGGCACCTTCGCGTTCTTGGTGATGCCGAGCGCCACCTCCACCTACTCGGTCGCGTGGGTCCGCTCCGGCAACGCCCTCACCGACCTCAGGAGCGGCTCGGCGAAGGTCATCGTCGCCAAGGCCGCCTCGAAGACGACCCTGAAGGCCTCCGCCACATCGATCACCTTGGGCAAGGCCGTCACGCTGTCCGGCGCGGTGACCCCCGCGGCCGCCGGCAAGGTCGTCAAGATCCAGTACCGCCGCAGCACCGCGACGGCCTGGAAAGCCCTGACCAGCGCCACCCTGAGCGCCACCAGCAAGTACGCCAAGGCTTACAGGCCGAAGGCGAAGGGTGCCTGGTACTTCCGCGCCGTGTTCGGCGGGAGCACCAGTCTGCTGGGCTCCAAGTCGGCCGCCTTCAAGGTGACCGTCAAGTAACGCAGATCCACGCAGACGCTCCCGGATGAGCCTGTCTGGGTGGCACCGGAGGCCGCGGCGGGGACGCATCCCCGCCGCGGCCTCCTCTTCGTTGCGTCACGAAAGGTACGGCGCAGGCCGCACCCCGGGCGGCCCGCGGGCCGGCGCCCGCGCCCGACCCTTGGGCAAGGCCGCCGGGCGGTGGTACGATCGGCACCGTGCAACGCGCGCACCGCGCGTCCGGGAGGAGTGGTGGCATGGACTTCCTGTGGGGGCTGTGGAACGGCGTCACGGCGTGGCCGCTTCTGATCATCCACGCGTTCGGGGGCTGGGAGCGCTTCGCGGTGTACGACGTGGTCCGCGACGGGGGCTGGTACCAGTTCGGGTTCCTGCTCGGGGCCGGCTCGCCCCTCCTCGGCGCCCTCGGCCGCAACCGCGGGAAGGACTGAGAGCGCTCGCCCGCTAGGCACCCGGGCGCGAGGGCCGTTCAGGAGTCCGGAGGCGCCCGCTGCGAGGGCTTCAGGTCGCGACCCCACCCCTCACGCATCGCCTGCCAGGTCCGGCGGCGGCAGTCAGGCCCTCGCCCGCCGCCCGGTCCTGCGCCCGGCGCCGCTCCCCGCCCGGCCAGGGAACGTTTCGCCCCCTCGGGACCGTCTTGTAGGGTGAGCAGCGAAAGGGGGCCGGCGGTGGATGACCAGTCGCTCGTCCAGGAGGCACGCCGCGGCAGCGACCGGGCCTTTGCCGTCCTCGTGCGCGCCCACGAGCGAGCGCTGTACTGCACGGCCTATTCGATCCTCGGCTCGAGCTGGGACGCGAGCGATGCCGTACAGGGTGCGTTCCTGGAGGCCTACGCGAGGCTCGACACGCTGCGCGACGCGGCCCGGTTCAGGCCCTGGCTGTTGCGGATCCTCGTCAACACCTGCTACGAGGCGCTGGGCAAGCGCCGCCGCCTGGTGCCCGTCGGTGAGGCTCCCGAGCGAGAGGGCGCGGCGCTGGGCGAGGCTCACACGTTCATCGGGACAGAGACCCAGCTGGACCTGTTCCGCGCCCTGCGCACCCTCGACGAGGAGCAGCGCACCGTGCTCGCCCTGCGGTATTTCGCCGACCTCAGGGTGGACGACATCGCCGCCGCGCTCGACGTGGCCCCGGGGACCGTGAAGTCACGCATCAACCGCGCCCTGGCGAGGCTCGCCACGAGCCTCGACCGGAGCACGCCGCTGGAGGTGCAGGAATGAGCTGCCACGAGGTACTCGACGCGCTCGAGAGCTACATCGCCGGTGATCTCGACGACCGGGAGGCCAGCCGCGTGGCCGGGCACCTGGCCACCTGCCCGGCCTGCGGCGTCGCCTACGAAGAGACTCGCCTGCTGGTGAGCGAGCTCAAGGATCTGAGGAACGCGTTGCAGCCAACACGTGTGTTCGGGGAGGTGCCCCAGATGTCCACCTCCGTGAAGCAGCGTGAGCGAGGGCCGCGCCGACGGTCGTGGGGGCGTGCGTGGACAGTCGCCGCCGCGGCGCTCGTGCTCGCTCTTGCCGGCGCCGTGGCGCTCATCACGGTGCCCTCCCTGGCCCGCACGGTGCCCCTGCCCGTCGGCGCCAGGCTCGACGATCTGCAGCGGGAGAACCAGGCCGTCCAGGCGCAGAATCAGGCGCTGCAGGAGCGCGTCACCAAGCTGGAGGCGCGCGTCGAGAGCCTGACGGGGGACGAGGTCACGGTCGTCCCGACCTCGGAAGAGGACCTGCCCGACGAGGTGACGATGGCCGTGCAGCAGGTGGTGATCGAGTTCATCAAGGCGCAGTACGCCGGCGACGTACGGCGGCTCAAGAGCCTGTCGAGCCCCGCGCTGCAGGCGCGCATCGACGAGCACCCCGACGAGTACCTGCGCGACGACGCCGGCGCGGTGTCCTTCGCCCAGATCACCGACGTCGGGGTCTCCGAGGGCCTGTACGTGACCTTCGTTCGCCTCAGCGATACCAAGGTCTTCTCCGACTCGCAGTATCAGGAGGACTTCAGCGTCAAGAGGGCGGGCGACCGCTACCTGGTGGAGACGATGGAGATGGACGCCTGACGCATACTGTTCACATGGAACGCGTACTGCTGGTCGTCGCCAACCGCGAGCAGTTCCCCGAGCCGGCCTTCCCACTGGGAGCGCTCTATGTGGCCGGGGCGCTGGAGGCCGCCGGATCCGAGGCCCGCATCTTCGATGCGGGCCTTCACCGGCGGCCTCTCGCCGCCCTGCGCGCCGAGCTGGCCGCCTTTCGGCCCGTCGCCGTGGGCCTCTCACTGCGCAACGCCGACAACGCGGCCTTCCCGTGCACCCGCACGTACCTGGGCTGGCATGAACGGGTGGCCCGCACGATCCACGCCGCGGCGCCAGGGGCCCGGCTCGTGGCGGGTGGCCCGGCGTTCTCGATCTTCGCCGCCGAGCTGCTCGTGAGGCTGGGAGCCGATGCCGGCGTGGCCGGCGACGGCGAGGGCGCGGCCACTCTGCTGGCCTCCGGCAGCGGAGCGGAGATGTCCGTGGCGGGGCGGGCGGCGGGCGTCTCCGACGCGCGTTCAGGGGACGAGGCGCCGGCGCGAGTCTGGTCTCGGCCGCCGTCCGACCTTCGCGAGGTGCGCCTGCCGGACCGCCTGGGCTCCGTGTTCCCGGGCGCTCGCCGCTACCGCACGGCCAGCGTGCAGACGGCGCGCGGCTGCCCGCACGGCTGCATCTACTGCACCTACCCGGCGCTTGAAGGCGCCCGCCTGCGGCCGCGCCCTCCCGAAGCCGTGGCCGACGAAGCCGAGCGCCTGCACCGCGAGCTCGGGGCCCGGGAGCTGTTCGTGGTCGACTCGTCGTTCAACGCCGACGAGGCCCACCTGGCGGCGGTCTGCGAGGCGCTGCGCCGGCGACGCCTGCCGGTGCGCTTCTCCTGTTACCTGCAGCCCCGGATGCGGGACCCCGAGCTCTTCGTGCTCCTGGCCGCGGCCGGCTGCACCGCGGTGGATTTCGGCAGCGACAGCGCCGCCGCGGACATGCTCCCCGCGCTCGGCAAGTCGTTCACGGTGGGCGACCTGCGCGAAGCGACGCGGGCGGCGCGGGCCGCCGGCCTCGACACCTGCCACTCGCTGCTCTTCGGCGGCCCCGGCGAGACCCCGGAGACGGCGGCCGAGACGGTGCGCGTGATGGACGAGCTCACGCCGACGGCGGTCGTGGCGATGGCCGGCCTGCGCATCTACCCAGGGACGGCGCTCGCCGAGCGGGCCCGTGCAGCGGGCCTCCTCGGCGAGCGCGACTCGCTGCTCTCGCCGCGCTTCTACGCCGCCGGCATGGCAGCCGAAGACCCCCGCGCCGCCTGGCTCTTCGCCCAGGTGCGCGCGGCCGCGGCCGAGCGTCGCAGCTGGTTCCTGCCCGGCGCCCGTGACTGGAGCGCCGCCTGGGGGCCGCGGCTCCTGCGCCGCCTCGGCAAGCCCGGGCCGCTGTGGCGAAACTTCCCGCGGCCGCGCTGGTACCGCTACCTGTGAGGTGGGCCCGCCGCGGCCCGCGAGCCGGACTTCGCGTGCGAGCCCATGCCCACCGAGCGCCGCCCGGCGCCGGCGGGCGTAGGGCGAGTCAGGGCCGGCCGCAGATGGGGCAGCCGCGCATGCCGAGCGGCCGCTCGAGCCCGCTGGCGGCGAGCAGGGCGTCGTCGCGAAAGACGTCGCCGGTGCGCCGGTCGGCGACGATCCGGCCGGCCCTCATCACGATCGTGCGCTCGCAGAGCTCTGCCGCCAGGTCGAGGTCGTGGGTCGCGACGATGCGGGTGTGCTCGAACGACGCGAGCAGGCCGATGAGCCGCCGGCGCGCGTGAGGGTCGAGCCCGCTCGACGGCTCATCCATGACGAGGATGCTCGGCTCCATGGCGAGCGCCGTGGCGATCGCCACGGCGCGCTTCTCGCCGCCGGACAGGCGGTACGGCGGGCGCTCCTTGAGGTGGGCCGCGCCCACTCGCGCCAGCGCGTCATCGGTACGCGCCGCCACAGCCTCCGGAGGGAGGCCGAGGTTGAGCGGCCCGAAGCCCACGTCCTCGGCCACCGTCGGCATGAAGAGCTGGTCGTCAGGGTCCTGGAACACCATGCCTACGGTGCGGCGGATCTCCGGCAGCGTCCCCTTCGCCACCGGGGTGCCGCCGATGTCGACGGAGCCCAGGTCCGGCGTCAGGAGCCCGTTGAGGTGCAGGAGCAGCGTGGACTTGCCGGCGCCGTTGGCGCCGACCACGGCGATGGCCTCCCCGTGCCCCACCTCGAAGCTCACGCCCTCCAAGGCGTGCGTCCCGTCGGGGTAGGCGAAGCTCAGATCGCGCACACTGATGGTGTGATGGCTCATCCTGCCAGCTCCGTCGCGAGGCGGCCGAGCACAAGCGTGACGTCGAACAGCCGGAAGAGCACGAAGGCGACCGACCAGCCGAGCACGAAGACGAGGTCGCCCGCGCCGAAGTGCAGGCGCCGCGCGACCCGGACCTCGCCCTCGAAGCCGCGCGTCTTCATGGCCAGGTACACGCGCTGCGAGCGCGCGAACGTGCGCAGCAGGAGCTGGCCGAGCATCTGCCCGTGCACGCGCCAGCCCATGCCGCGGCGCCCGACGCTGCGCAGGCGCCGCGCCCGCCCCATGCGCAGGACTTCGTCGCCGAGCACGAAGATATAGCGGAAGAGCAGCAGGAGCTGCGTGACCAGGACATCCGGCACGCGCAGCTTCTGGAGCGCCAGGCACACGCCGGTGAAGCTGGTCGTGGCGGTGAGCACCAGCGCCGCCCCGGCGGTGAGCAGGAAGCGCAGGACGATGGACCCGTACGACACCCAGCCGCCGCTGACGCCCCAGGCGCCGACCTGGGCCACGACCTCGCGGTCGAACACGGGGTTGAAGGCGCCCATCACGAGCGCGAAGGGCGAGACGGCGAGCAGAAGGCGGCCCAGGAAGCGGAGAGGCAGGCCGCCTTCGGCGGCCAGAGCCACCGGGAAGAGGGCGAACGGCAGCAGGCCGAGCAGGTCGTACTTGCCGTACGACACGACGCAGACCGTATAGACGGCCGTCGCGATGACCTTGGCCCGCGGGTCGACGCGGTGGATGGGGGTGTCCAGCCGGGCCAGCCGGTCGAGCCGGTCGAGCGCGGAGAGGCCGCTGGCGACTGACGACACGGTGCCCCCGGCCTCAGGCGATCGCGCCGGTCGTCGTGGCCACGAACCTGCCGTGCTGCACGCCTTTGGTGCCGATGAGGCCGTCGGCGATGCGTTTGAGGTCGCGGGCGACGCCGCGTAGCACGACCACCTCCAGGCAGTGGTCGGCGTCGAGGTGCACGTGCAGAGTCGAGACGATCTCCTCGTGGTGGGAGTGCTGATGCTCCGTGAGCTTGTCCGCGAGGTCGCGCGAATGATGGTCGTAGACGAGCGTCACGGTGCCCACCGCCTCGGCGTCTCCCAGCTCCCACTGGTCCTCGACCAGCGCCCCGCGAATGAGGTCGCGCAGGGCCTCCGAACGGTTGCCGTAGTCCTTCCCGGCGATGAGCTCGTCGTAGCTGCCGAGCAGCCGCTCGTCGATGGAGACTCCGAAACGCACGAGGTTGGACATGGCGAGATCCCTCCTGCCTTGACGCTCGCCGCAAGGCGGTCTACAGTGCCGGTCTAGGGTAGCACGAGTGTACAGTCCGTAGCACGACCGGTCGCCGCGGAGCCCAGGCAGCGACGACCTCGAGAAGAGAGCTGCGCCATGCACATGGCCGATGCGTTGATCTCGCCGGCCGTCGGCGGCGCCCTGTGGGCCGCCGCGGGGGCGACGGTCGCTTACAGCTCCCGCAAAGTGCGGGCCGGCCTCGACGAGAGCCGGATCCCGTTGATGGGCGTCGCGGGCGCCTTCGTCTTCGCCGTCCAGATGCTCAATTTCGCCATCCCCGGGACGGGCTCGAGCGGGCATCTGGGAGGGGCGCTGCTCCTGGCCGTCCTCCTGGGGCCGGAGGCTGCCTTCCTCGTGATGGCCTCCGTCCTCGCGGTGCAGGCCCTGTTCTTCGCTGACGGAGGCCTGCTGGCGCTGGGCTGCAACATCTTCAACCTCGGCCTCTTCCCGGCCTTCGTCGCCTACCCGCTGCTCTACCGCAGGATCGTCGGCGCGGGGCCGGGGCTGAGCCCCGCGCGGGTCGTCACCGGCAGCCTGCTCGCCGCCATCGTCGGCCTGCAGCTGGGCGCCCTCGGCGTAGTGCTCGAGACCACGGCGTCGGGCGTCACCGAGCTTCCCTTCGCGACCTTCGCGCTGCTCATGCAGCCCATCCACCTGGCGATCGGGGTCGTCGAGGGTCTCGTGACCGCCGTGGTGGTGCTCTTCGTGTATCGGGCGCAGCCCGAGCTGCTGGCGCGCACCGCGGCGCGCCAGCCCCTCCGCGGGCTGCGCCTGAGACCAGTGGTCGTCGGCCTCGCGGTCGCCGCCCTCGTCGCCGGGGCAGGGCTCTCGTGGTTCGCCTCGAGCGCCCCCGACGGCCTCGAGTGGTCGCTCGCCAGAGCAACGCGGTCCGAAGACGGGCCCAGGCCCGGCGCTTCGGCGCCCGCGGACGGCGTCGACGGTGGGGCGTCAGGCGCCGTGGGGGCGCTGATCGTCGTCGGCGCCGTCGTCGCCACGGGGCTCGCCCT
>JBAZPK010000039.1:0-15932 GCA_041648235.1 Thermoleophilia bacterium | reverse complement strand
GCGGCGCCTCCCCGTAAATGCGGCTCTGCCACCACCCTGTGTGGCGGCAACCCGCGACAACTTACGTGGCGGGGCGCCGCGCCGCTACATACGGTCTAGTCGACGAACTCCGGCGGGTCCTGAGGCCTGGTCTGGTCCTGCACCTCAGGCTGATCCTGGGGCTCGGTCTGGTCGCCGGCATCGGGCGGCTCCGCCTCGTCGACCTGCCCAGAGCTCGGGGTCTGATCCTGCTCCTCGGCCTCTTCCTGGGTTTGAGGCTGAGTCTGCTGCCCTTCGCCTTGGTCCTGGCTCTCGGTCTGCTGGTCAGCCTGGCTTTGGCCGGTGGCCCGGTCCTGCCCGGCGCTCGAGCTCGCTTTGGCGCTCGGACCGGACTTGGCGTCCGGGCTCGGGGCGGCGGACGGACTCGCCTCGACGTCGGCCGGCGGGGCGGCGACGGGCCTTACGGGGCGAGGCAGATCGAGGCCGAACGCCGAGGCCGCATGCGCGGCGAAAGCCTGCAGCGGGCCGGGCAGGGTGCCGGCCAGCGCGAGGCCGCAGAAGAGCAGCACGAAGGCGGCCGAGGCCGCCGCGAGCTTCGCCGCCATGCGGACGCGCCGTCGTCCCCTGAACGCCCGTGTGCCGGGCGGCTTGGCCGTCGCGCCGCCCCCGCCGCAAAGTCGGGCGGTGGCGACCATCGCCGCGAGGTGCTCGGCCTCAACGGCGCTGGGCACCGGCCGCTCGGGGTACGCGGCCCTCAGGCCAAGGATGAAGGCGGAGACATCGTCCGGCGCCGCGACGCCCTCCGGTGTCCCGCCGGCCAGGAGGCGTTCGAGGTCGCGCTCGTCTCTCTGCTTGAAGCGGCTCATCTCATCTCGGTAATCGTCGGCAGCGCCGCGAAGGATACGGCCTCTGAGGAGAGTGCTCGCCTGAGCGCCGCCAGGCCCCTGACCTGCAGCGACTTGACGGCCCCGGGCCTCTTGCCGAGCACGTCTGCCGTCTCGACGATGCTGAGGCCCGCGAGGACACGCAGGAGGAGGACGTCGCGCTGGTCGGGGGCGAGGTGGTCGAGTAGGCGGCACACCTCCTTCGTGACCAGGGGGTGCAGGGCGTCATCCTCGCCGTTGCCCAAAGGCACCGCTGCCACGAGGTCCTCACAGGACGTCGTCGCGACCGGCCGCCGCCGACGCCAGCGAACGTCGTCGACCAGGCGGTGGTGGGCGATGGTGAACACCCACGCGCGGAACTCAGAGTGGCCACCCGTGAAGCGCGGGAGTGCCCGCACGACCTCCAGGAAGACCCCGCCGAGGAGATCTTCGGGCTCCGCCGCAGCCCGGGCCCGAAGGTAGCGCAACACGCCCGGGGCGACGTCGCGGTAGATCGCCGTCCAGGCCCACTCGGCCCCGAGTCGGGCGGCCTCTAAAGTCGTATGAAAGGATTCCTCCAAGACGCACCGATCGTCTGCGTGACATATCGACCCTTATCGGCTGGAGCACCGCGCGATTGAGTGATGCAGCGCCGCGGGCGGGCGGCGGCGCGTTGTTGAACGGGGGGGGCTCGCCGGAGATCCCGACATGCCATCGGCGCGGGCCTGTCGGACAGGCCCGCGCCGATGGCATTGCCCGCTCCGCACGGAGCGCCCGCTGCTCTTGATGCGGGGGAGGCGGCGGGGCGTCAGTCCTCCTGTTCGCCGCTGTCGCCGGAGTCGTTACCCTGATCGGCCTCGTCGGCGGTGTCGGCCTGGTCGTTCTGATCGCCCTGATCGGCCTTGTCGACCTGCGTCGCGTCGCCCTGATCGTCCTGCTCGCCCTGGTCGACTGCGTCGATCTGCTCGTCCTGGTCGTTCTGGTCGTCCTCTTCAGCGTCGTCGACCTGCTCACCCTGATCGTTCTCATCAGCCTGGTCGTCAGCCACAACCTCGTCGCCCTCCGTGGCGCTGGGCTCGGCCTCCGGCGTGTCGACGGCGTCCACCGACGCGCTCTCGTCCGCCTCAGGCGTCGTCGCCTCATCGGGGGTAGCCTGGTCGCTGTGGACCAGCTGCAGGGCCTCCGCCGCCGACCTCAGGTCGTGGCGCACGGGTGCCGAGGCCGCCGCGGCTACGCTGGCGACGACGAAGACCAGCACGGCTGCGATGCCGAGCACCTTTGGAACTCTCCGCTTCATGACTCTCCTCCGGTCAGTGGTGCACTTGTTCACCCGCTCCATCGTCTGGCGGCGGGCGAAGGATACGGCCCAGGAGGAGAGCACGCGTAGCCAAGTCTGCCGACGCCCGCGAGTGTCGGAACCCTCGAGGGGAAGCGGAGGCGAAGCCTGCGGCGTCGACTGTCTGATCGAGGTAGCTGAAGAGTGGCGGGGGCTCGCACGCTCATCCGCGGCGCCGGCGTCAGCTGCCGGCCGAATCGCTCTCGGTGAGTGTGCGGAGGAGCGCAAAGCCCGGCTCGCGGTGCGGGCTCGGCTGCGGCTGAGCCGCGGGATCCACCTCGCCCGGCTCGCTCTGCGGCACGTAGCGGTGGCCTTCGACGCTCACGTCCGGCAGCCACTGCAGCCAGCGCGGCAGATACCAGTTCCAGTCACCGAGCAGCTCCATGGCGGCCGGCACGATGATCGTCCGCACCGATGCCCTTCTGGAAGACCAGCACCATGAGGCCGTAGGCGGCCCCGACCGAGAGCAGGTTCATGGCGATCGCTTTGGCGGGGATCACGAGCGAGCGGAAGCCGACGAGCAGGAGGAGGAAGCTGAGGCTGAGGACGACCACCAGGGCGATCGGCAGCCAGGTATGGAAGAAGGCCAGGTAGTCGACGACGCCGGCGGTGTTGCCCGCCACGTAGACCTCGGCCGGGACGCCCGCAAAGGCCTCTGGCACGACGACCTCGCGGAGGTGTGTGACCACACTCTGGGCGCCGGCGCCGGCCGGGTCACCGGCGAGCGTCGTCGAGAGCATCGTGAGAGTGCCCTTCTGGTCCGTCGACGCCTGCACCGGGCCGAAGCGACCGTCCTCTTTGAGGGTCGCCTGCAGGTTCGCCGCGGCCTGCTTCACCTGCCGCGAGCCCGCCGGCCCGTCGATCAGGATCTGGAGCGGGTTGGCCGTGCCCAGGGAGAAGTCGCGGCCGAGGATGCCCCAGCCCTGCTTGGCGTACTGGTCGCCGGGCAGGTAGGTTGGCGCTCATGAAGCTGCTGCCCGTCTGCATGACGAGCACCGGGGCAGCCAGGGCCAGGAGCGCCACGACGGCCACCGTGAGCCAGACGACGGGCCGGCGCATGATGCTGTGTGCCAGGCGTTCCCACACGCCGGCGCGGCTGTGCCTGCTCTCCGTCACGCGGCGGCCGATGAACGGCACCCGGAGCACGTTGACGCGGTCGCCGAGCAGGCCCATGAGCGCCGGCAGCAGGATGAGCGCCGTCAACAGCGTGGTGAAGACGACGAACATCACGCCCAGGCCATGCCGCTGGTGCGCTCGTGGACCACGAGCGGCACGGCCATTCACGAATGCGCCCCGGGGAGCACCATCTCCGGGTGATTGGCCATCACCTCCTGGTAGCCGCGGGCCAGCGGATCCTCGCCTTCCACGTCGTCGACGATGATCCGCTCGCCCGAGAACAGCCTCTCCCACGCCCAGGAGGGACCCATCGTCTCGATCGGGTACACCCACGGCCCGGAGGCGGCCTTGGCTCCGAAGGCGCCCGCGAGCAGGACGTCGTTCTCGCCCTCGAACCTGAGCAGCGTCGCCCACTCGTACTCGGCGGCGACCTTGAGCTGATCGAGGATGAGGTTGAGGAGCGGTTCGAGCTTGAGGACAGAAGCGACGTTGTGGGCGACGTCGAGCAGCGCGAACAACTCGGAGGTGCGCTCCGCCACGCGCTGCTCCAGGAGCTCGACGGCCTCGACCTGCTCGGTCACGTCCCTGGCGACCCCGAGGATCAAGGGGCCGCTCTCGTCTTCGAACAGGGTACCGTGGACCTCGACGGGGAACGTGCTGCCGTCCTTGCGCACGTTCGTGGCCCGGGCGCGCAGGGCTCCTCCGCCGGCGATGGTCTGGATGAGCTCGCGCAGCAGCTCGTGCTTGTCGGGGTGCACGAGCAGGGCGACGTTGCGGCCCACCAGCTCCTCGCAGGCGTAGCCGTTCATCTCACAGAAGGCCGGGTTGGCGGCGACGATCGTCCCGTCCATGGTGTAGACGACCATGCCGTCGCCGGTCGCTTCGAAGATCGCCTGATGCTCGGCCCTGAGGCGCTCGAGCTCGGAGACGTCGCGGATCACGGTGAGCGTCCCTGCCGGCCGGCCGGCCGAGTCGCTCACCTTGGTGGTGTGCACGTGCACCGGGCGGCGAGCCCCCCCACCACGGGCGCGCCGTCTCCGTCCGGCAGGAGGCCTGGCAAGCTGAGGCCGAGCATCTCGTCCGGCGCCGCGAAGCCGAAGAGCTCGGCGCGGCGCCCATTGGCCATCGCGATGTTGCCCTCGAGATCGGCGGCCAGGATCGCATCCGCGGAGCTCTCGACGAGAGTTCGGCGCACATCATCGGCCTCTCGCCAGCCGGGGCGGGCTGCTGCTGGTCTCGTCACGTCGGGCACCTGCCTGGGTGTATGCCGTGTACGGGGACGCCGCTGAGGTCGGTTCAACCTGCCGGCGCCAGAGAGAAGTCGAGGCTGTCGCGAGAGCGAATGCGATGCCTCCGCGCGGCGCGCTTGTCGGGCGCGCGGCCGGGGGTCGCCGCGGAACGAGGCCGGCACCACTCGGCGTCGGCGGCGTGAGGGCCGGCCAGAGCGGTCGTGCTACCATGGCTGCGATGGAGGCACCAGACCGTGCGCCCTTGAAACGGTGAGGCCGTGAACGCCGTACACGAGTTGAGACGGTGAATCTCGAGGAGCCGACGGAAGGCACCGGGCCAGCCCTCCGGCCTGCGCGTGTGCTGATCGCCGACGATCATCCCTTGTTCCGCGCCGGCGTGCGGCAGCGCCTCGCCGGGTTCGAGGACGCGGTCGACGTCGTCGGGGAGGCGGGCGACGGTCAGGAGGCCATCGACCTCTGCTACGAGCTCCGGCCCGACGTCGTGCTCATGGATATCGCCATGCCCCACGTGAACGGCATCGAGGCCACCAGACGCATCAAGGAGCGTCAACCCCAGGTCGGGGTCCTCATTCTGACCGTGTACGACGACAGCCAGTACGTCGTCGCCCTCCTTGAGGCCGGAGCGGCCGGCTACCTCCTGAAGACCGTCGAGGCGGACGAGTTGTCGCGGGCGATCCTCAGCGTCTTCGCGGGAGAGTCGGTCCTCAGCCCCTCGGTCGCTCGCCACGTGCTGAGCCGATTCGCTCATCAGCACGATCAGGGCGACGCCGACCACGTCTCGCATTCGTTGTCGGCACGGGAGAAGGAAGTCCTCCGGCTGGCGGCAGGCGGCACCAGCAACAAGCAGATCGCCAGCCAGCTGGACCTCAGCATCCGCACCGTCCATGCCCACATGGGCCACATCTTCGACAAGCTCGGCGTCGCGTCCCGCACGGAGGCCGTGGTTCGAGGCCTGCAGAACGGATGGCTGAACCTCGATGACCTTCCTTGAGCTGGTCTCGCCCGGCGGTGACGGACCGCACCCGTCCCGGCCACGGTCATGACCGCCGTTATCGACCCCCTGGCGGGCAGCCTGTTGATCCTCGTGGTGAGCGTCGTCGTCGCGGTCTTGCTGGTCGTGAGCAGCCTTGAGCGCGGGCGCCGGGCGAACCTCGGGGCGGACGCCGTCAACGCTCGGCTTCTGGAGCTCAACGCCACGGCGGCGGCGGCCAGCCAGTCCCTGAACCTCCCTCAGGTGTGCGCGGACACCCTCGCGGTCGTCCTCAAGCGGCCCGCGGTCCGCTCGGCCTGGATCGCGTACGTGCCCCAAGGCGGGCAGTCTGCTTCGGTGACGGCCCTGTCGGGTTCGCCGCCCGTGGCACTCGAGCTCCCGGAGCGACTCCTGCAGGCGACGCACCTGGTCGTGGAGAGCGGGGAGCCATGCCTCCTGGAGGCTCCGGACGGGGCGTCTCCACCCGGCGACGCCAAGCTGGTGACCGTGGTGGTCCCGATGTGGGTGGAGGACCGCGTGGCGGGCGCCTTCGGGGTCGTCAGCCAGAGCAGCTCTCCGCTGGCGACCGATGTCGAGCATCTGACCGACATCTCCTGGCAGTTGGGGCTGGCCCTCGACAACGTCCAGCACTACGAGGAGGCGCAGGACTCGCTGCGCGAGGTGGCGCGCACGCAATCCGCGCTTCAGGGCTACGTCCGGTTGGCCACCGAGGCCCAGGAGGAAGAGCGCAAGCGGCTGGCTCGCGAGATCCATGATGAGACCATTCAATCCCTGGTCATCATCAAGGGGTATCTCGAGCCAGCCTCCCCGCACCAGGCGACCGCCGAGAGCCGGCTGGACGATGCGAACGCCCTCCTGACCCGCACCATCGACGGCCTTCGGCGGCTGAGCCGCGACCTGCGCCCGCCGATCCTCGACGATCTCGGCCTGCTGCAGGCCATCGAGGGTCTCGCCGCCGAGTTCACCGATCGGACCGGCGTTCCGGTGGCCGTGACGGCCGAGGGAGAGAGGCGAAGGCTGGACGCCAAGGCCGAGCTTGTGTTCTACCGGATCGCCCAGGAGGCGCTGCGGAACGTGGAGAAGCACTCGGAGGCGAGGCATGTCTCCGTCAATCTGCGCCTTGTCCGGGAAAGCGCCATCCTGCGGGTGGCCGACGACGGGCGCGGCTTCGAGCCGGACGAGGTCCTGAAGGATCGCGCCGATGCCCACGGCCTCGGGCTACGCGGCATGCAGGAGCGTACCAAGCTGGTCGGCGGCAGCTTGAACATCGAGAGTCAGCCCGGGCACGGGGCGCTCATCGAGGTCACGGCACCGCTCCTCTAGGAACCGGCCCGTGGCGAGGCCGCCGGGGTCAGCACCCCATCCGCACAAACACCGATACCCGCATCCGTAGGAATCCCGATGACCAGCCCGTGGCGTGGACCCAGAGTGGGTCATGTCCGATGCAGCCGACAGGGCGACCGAGACGGCGATGGGGAGCCGCCACACATTTCCATCGTTCAGCCACCCGGGACGAGGAGCGTGAAAGATGGTCATCATTCTTGTGGTCCTCCTGGCCGCCATTGAGGTCGTCTTGGTGGCGCTGGTCATCAGGACGCTGTGGCGGTGGGGCGCGCCTGAGACCGCCGTGACTCGCACCCGCGAGCCTCTGGCATCGCCGGCCACGTCCGCCGGTGGCGCGATCGCCCGCTCGCCCGGCAGGGTCGGGCCGCAGTACGTAGCGCGTTGACGCCGGGCAGGGGCGGCATCTGACAACGCCGCCGGGCGCTACGGCGTCTCCGACGCCTGCCGCGCCCGGAGGAAGCGCACGGCCTGCAGCGCGGCGACCTGACCCTCACCCACGGCCTTGGCCGTCTGATACGGCTCTCCCGTGCAGTCGCCCGCCGCGAAGACTCCGGGCACACCGGTCTCCATGTGCCTGCCGACGGTCACGTGGCGGCCGTCGGAGGTCAAGCCTTCCAGCAGGGTCCGCGGAGAGACGCTGTTCTTGTAGATGAACACCGCGTCGACCTGCAGATCCTCGCCCGGCAGCGACACCCGCAGGCTGCCCTCCACGCGCTCTAGCCGCGCCGGCCGCGCTTCGGGCAGCACGCGCACGCCCGCCGGGAGGCGGTAGTCGCCCTGGTAGAGGGGCAGGTACGTGACGTCGACCCCGTAGTCCTCCGCCAGAGCCGCCGCCTCCTCCTCACCCTCGGGGGCGTAGCTGATGAAGGCCCCCCGGCGCCCCGCGAACAGCCTGCCGTCGCAGGTCACGCAGTAGCTCACCCCCTGGCCGACGAGCTCCTCTTCGCCCTCGACCTCGGCTTCGCGGTACACGCCCGTGGCGAGCACCACGGCGCCGGCGTGGTAGACCTCCCGCTCGCTGAAGACGACGAAGCTGCCTTCGGCGGGGATGATCTTCGACGCCTTCTCCGCGATGAGGGGCACGGCGAACTCTTCCAGGTGGCGCAGGAACGCCGCCGCCAGCTCCTCCCCACTCGCGACGCCGAACCCGGGGTAGTTCGAGATCGAGTGTGCCTTGCGGAGACGCTCGAACGGTGCCCGCCCACCGATCACCGCCACGGTGCGTCTGCGGTTGGCCACGTTGATAGCGGCCGAGACGCCCGCCGGCCCCGACCCCACGACGATGACGTCGTAGTATGACGCCTTGCCCGCGGCCTCCACCATCGAGCCCCTTCATCCACTGGTCTCGAGCCCCGTCGGAGCTCACCGCAAGGAGAGATACCCCCCACGGGCGTCCCCGGAAACGGGGGCAGCGGTCGGTGAGAGACGTGCCGACCCTCTGGCGACCCCTGGACCACGCTGGGTCGCCTGCTATGATGTGCGTTCCGGAAGGGCCACACAGAGGGACGCCATGCTGAAGGTGACACCTCCAGAGAGCTATCCTCCCGAGGAGGGCCGCTACCTCCGCGGCAACGACCTTTCTCCCGTGGCGGTCGCCATCATCCTGAACCAGGATGAGGACAAGATCCCGCCCGATATCCAGGCCCTCGTGCGCACGGGGGTCGAGAGCGGGGCAGCACTCTCGGGCACCGTCCAGACGCCGAACATCGGCTTCGAGAAGATGTTCTGCAACCTGGTGGCCAACCCGAACATCCGCTACCTGATCCTCGGGGGCCCGGAATCGGAGGGCCACCTCACCGGCGACGCGTTGAAAGCCTTCTTCCGCGGCGGCGTGGATGGCCGCAAGCGCATCGTCGGCACCGAAGCCTCCCATGCGGTGCTGCACAACCTGCCCGCTGCGGCGATCGAACGCGTCCGGCAGCAGGTGACGCTTATCGACCTGCAGTTCGAGGGGGACCCGGCGGTCGTGCGACAGGCGGTCTGGGCCTGCTATCAGGAGTCACCCGTGGAATTCCTCGGCTCCTCGCTCGCCGACCCGGGTGCCTACCCCGCGCCGCCCCTGGACAGCCGGCTCACCCGGCGCGTGACGCAGCCTTGGCTGGAGCCCGAGCACGAGGGTGAGCTGGCGGCCAAGCAACGGATGGAAGCACTCATCGAGAAGCTGCGGGCGCGAAGTGCGTCCGCAAGGGGAAGCGAGGGTCCGGGGGCCGAAGGCCCGACGCAAGGACCCTAAATCGTATGCAGCGGCGGGGCGCCCCGCCACGTATGTCGGCATGATGTCACGCACGTTGAGAAACCGCTCCCAGAGCGTCAGCGCCTCCGTCATCTCGGGCACCGGCGGGGGCACGTACGTCGCTGCAGAGAGCGTCGAACCGGGCGGCCCGATCCAGTTCTGGACGCGGCGGAACTCGCCCGGTGCGCTGATGCCGCCACGGACGCCCTGCATCAGCTGCTCGTGGACCTCGCGCACGAGCCGCAGTGAGAGCGGCAGGTCCGCGAGTCGCGCGAGCCCGTGCTCCATCGCCGTGACGTAGTTGCGGACCTCGCGGAGGTCATCGCGCTCACGCTTGGCGGTCGCGCCCCCCGCCTGATCGATGAGGAGCTCCGCCAGCGTGGTCACGGTGCCTTCGATGCGCGACGAGAGCACAGCCTCCTGGCGCAGGTAGGGGTCGATGAGGAGCTGCGGGTCGGGCAGTCGCCGGCCGAGACCGGATAGCTCGCTGAGCGCGCCGCCCGCGCGGGAGAGCGCGAGAACGAGCTCGCCGTCGTACTCGATCCGCGGCGGCGGAGGAGCGGTCGTGTGCGGACGGTGATCGACTCCGTGCTGCAGAGCCTGGGCGATCCGGACCCGCCCTAGACGGGTGTTCCCGTCATGCTCGTACGAACTCTGCCGATACTGAGTGCGATGCCTTCTCCAAGTCTGTTCACGAAGCTCGATGCGCGGCTGCGGGCACTGCCGGATCCTCTTCTGCTGGCCATCGGGATCACCGTGCTCGCGGGGCTCGCCGCCCTCAAGCTGAGCGAGGGCCGCGACGTCCCGCTCATGGACTTCTTCCTCTTCCCCGTCGCTGCGGTCGGCTGGCTGGCGCGCTCGTGGTGGTACCGCTACGCGATCACGCTGATCGGGGCAGCGGTCACCCTCGATGTCGCTCTCCTGGCAACGGCTGATGCACGCGTCGGAGCGGTCGCCGCCTCGGGGGCCGCTCGGTTGATCCTCTATCTGACCGTCGTCAGCGTCCTGGGCGCCATGCGGCGCATGCATGCCCAGCGTGACGCCGAGGCGTGCACTGACGAGCTGACCGGCGTGGCCAACCTGCGCGCGCTGCGCGCCCTGGCCGAGGGCGAGATCGAGCGCAGTCGGCGCTCTGGCCACGAGATCTCCCTTCTCTACCTCGACATCGATGACTTCAAGTCCATCAACGATCAACGTGGGCACGCTGAAGGCGACCGGGCGCTGCGGAACGTCGGCCGCGTCCTGCGCCGCGCCGTGCGCTCTGTGGACACGGTCGCCCGCCTGGGCGGCGATGAGTTCGCCGTCCTCATGCCCGAGACGGACTCGAACGACGCGAGCGTGCTCGCTGATCGCCTGCACAGGGAGTTGGCCGGCATGGGCGCGAGCGATGGGCTGTCACTCTCCTGCAGCATCGGGCAGGTGACGTATGTCGTGCCGCCCTCGTCGCCGGGCGAGCTGCTTCGGGCCGGAGACGAGCTGATGTATCTGGCCAAGACGCACGGCAAGGATCGCGTACAACGGGATGTGCGAGGGTTCACGCCGCAGGAGGCTCAGCCGGCCTGACAGCCATTCGGGGCCACGCTCGAGTCTACGAGTTGCGCCGCTCCCGACGCAGAGACGGTCATGCGGATAGCCAAACCCGCGCATATCAGACTGACCGCGCGTCGCTACCGAGAGCCCGGCGCGCTCACCGCGGCGTCCCCGAGGCACACGACTGTCGATGCCCCCCTCCCCGGAGAGGATCAGCGACGCCTACTTGACAGATGACGCTCTCTATCAGTCCGGTCCGCGAAGTCGCGAAGCGCTACGGAGTCTCAGACGTCTACCTCGCGCGCGTCTGCAGCAAGCTCCCCGTACCGCTCCCCGGTCGCGGCTACTGGCGCCCGCCGCCGTTGCCGCACTGGCGAGAGCTGGTCATCGTCGCGAACCGGCGCCCGCGACCGCGAGCCGCCTAACGAGATCCGGGCTACTGACCAGGCCCGGCAGCTTCCTGCCAGCGCCGTCGCCTCTGACTGGAACGGTGACGCCGCTGCCTGCAGAGCGTCGCTGACTCGCGGCGTCGAGCCGACGCCGAGTCCTGTGCGGCCACCCGACGTCCTCATCACACAAGGTCAGAGATCGACCACGCCCGGCTCCCCCGTCTACTGAAACGGTGACGGTCATCCGCGCAGCGGGTACAAGACAGAAAGCGCAGGTCTGCGCGGGAGAAGCCCAGAGTCCGCAGATGGTGACCCTCACTCATGAGCAGTGAGGAGCTGGGCCCGCGGCCTGCGCTTCTGCTGCATGTCGCTTCATCGCATCCGTAGTCCCCGCGGCCGGGGCGGCCGTGCTGGTTCATCGCTTCTTGAGCGGTGAGACAGGGGAAGCCTCGGCGGTGTCCTCTGGCGACAGCGTGGGGCGTGGCGATCGTGGGCACCGGCGGCGGCCATGAACAGGATCGAGTGAGAATGAGCATGCACCGGGTCGACGAGATCAACTGCGTCATCGATGTGGCGCTGCTGCAGCAGGCGTGATGGCTGCAGGAGCGACGTCGCTCGGCACTCAGGCCTAGCTGCGAGGAAACTCAGATCAGCGCTTCGTAGTACTGCGGATAGTACCGCCGGTACCTGGCGAATCTGCACGCTTTACGAGCCGATTGCGCCCTCTGCTCAAAACGCGATCCTGATGCAGAAGAACGGCTGCCACCGGCAGTCCGCCCTCCGCCAGCTCGTGCTTCCTCGATGGCTGCCTGCATGAACCGGTCCATTCGTCGCCCTTCCTCGCCTCCTCGCCTCACTCGACGCCAGTCGAGCCTCTGACTGTTTGCCCGGATCGGATGGACTGTCAGCCGCGGCACTACCCGGACAATCCGTTCGCCTCGGTGGTTTCAGGCAGCACGAATGCCGCCTGCGTCGACCACGATGCAGCGACAGTGTCGCCGATGCTCAGAGCGACGCCTTGCACACGTTGTTCCGATTTCTGAAGCCGCAGCTCGTAGCCATCGGGAAGCTCCAGAAAGAGCGACACTACAGACCCTATGACCTCGATCGCGGTGATCTTGCCCTCAACCGCGTTCTCCTCCGCCACACCTTCCATATGGGTCGTGATGCGGTCGGCAGAAACGACGAACTCCACAGCTTCGCCGATCTTCGCACCGTCTCGCCTAGCAGCGGGCACGCGGAACACACCTTGCGGCGTCGTGACCAACAGGCGATCGTCTTCGATTCCCTGTACGTGGCCGCTGAAGATATTGTTCGTCCCGACGAAATCGGCGACAAAGCGGTTCTGTGGCATGCGGTAGACGTCGAGCGGGCTCCCCACCTGTTGGATCATGCCGGCGTCCATCACGGCAATTCGGTCGGCCATGGCCAACGCCTCCGACTGGTTATGTGTCACGTAGACGAAAGTGATGAGGAGCTCTCTTTGCAGCCTGCGCAGCTCGCCCTGCATGGACCGCGAGATCTTCGCGTCCAGTGCCCCCAAGGGCTCGTCGAGAAGCAGCACCTTCGGATTGAGGACGAGAGCGCGGGCCAATCCAACCCGCTGCTTCTGGCCACCAGAGAGTTGGGTGACCGAACGATCTGCCAGAGCTTTCAAGCCGACAGTATCGAGCACTTTGGCCACCCGTGCGCCTCGTGTCTCTTTGGGCTCCCTGCGCATGCGAAGCCCGTACTCCACGTTCTTTGCCACACTCATATGGGGGAAGAGCGCGAAGTTCTGCCAGACGAGGGGTGTGTCGCGTTTCCATGGTTTCAGATCGTTGACGCGCTGTCCGTCGATGTAGATGTCTCCCGAGGTCGGTGACTCGAGCCCGGCTATCATGCGCAGGGTGCTCGTCTTTCCACATCCGCTCGGCCCGATGATTGCCAGGAACTCCCCCCGCCGGACCTCCAAGCTGATACCGCTGACTGCCTCAACGGTGCCATACCGTTTCACTACATTCCGCAGGGAGACCGCTACTGCGTCAGGCATTCCCATCTCCCTCCTCGAGAACCGGTGCGCGGCGGCCCTTTCTTCCCAAGCGGAAGAAGAGGAGTTGAGCCACGATCACGAGCGCAATCGAAAGCACGAATGCGACCGTTCCGATGGCATTGACCTCCGCGCTGACATGCGCCGAGAAGGTGTGCCAGATGTTGACCGGCAGTGTCTCGCTGAAACCGGACACGAACCAGGAGATGATGAATTCGTCCCAGGAGACGGTCATCGAGAGCAGGAAAGCCGCAATGAAAGCCGGACCAGCCTGCGGCAAGATGATTGTCCGAATCGCAGACCACTCGTTCGCGCCGAGGTTCCAGGCGGCCTGCTCGATGTTTGGGTCCATCTCCGCCAGCCGCAT
Organism: Thermoleophilia bacterium; assembly: GCA_041648235.1. GTDB lineage: Bacteria > Actinomycetota > Thermoleophilia > UBA2241 > UBA2241 > CAIXSE01. The sequence goes on along the minus strand of JBAZPK010000039.1, from coordinate 2,505 downwards.
CCTCACGATCCCGAGAGCAAATGGTGAGGCCAGGACCGCATGGCTGATCGTGACCGCGGTGAGTGAGCCAGACAGACCTATCTGCTTGAGGTACATGAGCAGCGCCAACCCGAGGATGATGAGAGGGATGCAGGGCGGCGCGGCAACGATACCCAGGTAAGTGGACTTCCCCTTGAAATCCCAGCGCGTAACGCAGTAGGCGGCCGCGCCACCCAGGACAGTCGCGATGACGGCTGCGCAAATGGCGACCAGCAGGCTGTTCAACGCTGCCGCAACGATGCTCGGATCGCGGATGATCTGCGAGAACCACCTCAGGGTGAACCCTTTCCACGGCAGACTCGGGAACCGGTTGTCGTTGAAGGCGAAAGCGACCAGCGCAAGGATGGGTGCGAAGATGAACGTGAAACAGAGGAGTATGAACAGCCGGTAGCCGTATGTGATGAGGCGATCCATCACACTCTCCTCCTTCGCGGAAAGGCGAAGGCGAATGCCGCGAACAACACGGCCAGCAGGGTGATCACCATGATGACGGCGATGGCCGCCGCTCGGGGGAAGTCGCCGCCGGCCTTCGTGGCGTCGACGACGAGCACACTCAAGGTGGTCCGCTTACCTGATCCACCAAAGGTCGGCGCGATGTAGTCGCCCAGTGCCAGCATGAAGCCGAAAGCGAATCCGAAGACCAGCCCGATTCTGGCTGAAGGAAGAACGACGGTGAGCACCGATCTGACTCGCCCCGCTCCCAAGTTGTTGGCGGCCTCGATCAGCGAGCGGTCAACGTTCATGAGGCTTAGAAGGATCACAAGGGTCACCAGGGGGAAGAAGTAGGTGAGGTAGCCGATTTGAAGGGATAGCAGGCTGCCCTGAAACGCAAAGTGCCGCAGGCCAAACAGACCGAGAAACCGATTCAGGAGCCCCCCGTCGGCGAGGATGAAGGTCCACGAGTAGCTTCTGATCAGGTAGCTCGTGAAGAACGGGATGATCAGCAGCAGGAGTGCGACTCGGCGCACGGCAGGTGGCACGTGGAACGCCAGCCCGTAGGCGAAGGGAAAGGCCAGGAGCACCCCGACGACGGCCGAGAGCCCCGTGTACCAGATTGTGTGAACGTAGACGCTCCGAAAGAGTGACGAGGAGAAGACGTCCTTCCAGTTACCCAGAATGTAGTGATGCACAATCCGGAAGTTCTCGAGACTCCAGAAGGACATGAGTACGAGAACGACCACGGCGCCGAGGAAGAACGCGGTCTGCCAAGCAAGCATCGGCAGGCCCGTGACGACCGCAGCGCCACTGGCTCTGAGCGGTGTTGTAACGCTTCCGGTCCTGAGGCGTGCGTCCCCCCTCGCGCGAGTATGGACTCTCTTCCGCTCTATGCCGAACTCCATTCAGACGATGCAAGGACTGTCTCGTTCTTCACCCAGAATCGCTCCGCTTGGGGGCGCGTCTCAGGCCCGCCCCCCCTGCTCGCCCTTCACGAGGCCTTGAACTCCGCCCACACGTTTGCCCACTCCTCAATAGTCTGGTTCTTCGGGAGGAGCCGGACGGCGATCTTGTTCTCGCGCCAGGGCGTGATAGCACACGGGTCCGTGAACTGGTTCATCTGCAGTCGCGTCGCCCACGACGGGTCGTTGTTCTGCAGGAGTGTCCACGCCTTCTTGTTGGGGACGATGGCCGAGTAAGACGGCTTGGTCGCCAGCTTGGCCTGAGCGTCGGGTGACATCAGGTACGCGACCAACTGCTTGGCAGCTTCCAACTTCTTGCTGCCCTTGACGATCGATATCGCCTCGCCCCAGAGAACGCCCCCCTCCTTGGGGACTGAGCTGGCGACTGGGAGCCCCTGATCGCGCAGCAGCAGCGTGGCCCAGTCGCCTCCGCCGGGATACGCCCAAATCGTGTCGTTGGCGAAGTTCGAAAAGATCGCTGCTAGCTCGTAGAAGCCGGCGACTTGCGGTTTCAGGCTGAAGAGCGTCTTCTTGACCTTCGCGAACTCGGCGTTGCTGATCTCGAAGGGGTTCTTTCCGTTGGCTGGCGTGTTGCCGTTGTAGAGGCTCACCCAACCCATCGAGTTGCCCCACCAGTCTTGGAATCCCACCTTGCCCTTCAGACTGGGGTCCCACAGGATGGCATAGCTACCGACATCGCTCGTGGAAAGCCTGTCCTGCCGATACATGAGGTCGAGGTAACCGAACTCGTACAGGATCGTGTAGACCTTGCCGTTGACGCTATAGCCGATGTCCTTCCGGAATTCCGGAAGATAGTCGTTCCACGCCGGGTACTCGGTGGGATCCATCTCCATCAGCAGGTCGGCCTTCACGTACTCTGGCACGTACTCGCAGGAGGTCGTCACGGCGTCGTAGACGCCCGGGTTCTGTGACATCTCGGTGAGACCTAGCAGGCTGCTGAAATAGTCGCCGGCGCACTCGTCCAGCGCTGGTCAGCAGCCTCGGTTGAGCTCCTCAAGGCTGCCCGTCTCTGATAGAATAATCCCTGCAAATCACGTATAGGGAGGGC
>JBAZPK010000038.1:0-16069 GCA_041648235.1 Thermoleophilia bacterium | reverse complement strand
AGCACGCCGCTGCGCGTCGCCCGAGCCAGCGCCGCGAGGATGCTCACCGGGGTACTGATCACCAGCGCGCACGGGCAGCTGATGATGAGCAACGCGAGGCCGCGGTAGAACCAGGTGTCGAACGACGCGCCGAACAGCGGCGGCAGCAGTGCCACGGCCGCCGCCAGCGCGACCACTGCCGGCGTGTACCGCGAGGCGAACCGGTCGACGATGCTCTGCGCCGGGGCGCGCTGCGCCTGCGCTTCTTCCACCATGTGCACGATCTTGGCGATGGTGGTATCGGCGGCCGTGGATGTGGCGCGCAGGCGCAGTGAGCCACCCTCGAGGATCGAGCCGGCGAAGACCTGGTCGCCGGCGGCTTTGGCGACGGGCCGCGATTCGCCGGTCACCGGCGCCTGGTTGGCCGCCGCGGTGCCCTCGACGACGACGCCGTCGACGGCGGCACGCTCGCCGGGCCGCACCAGTACGAGATCGCCGACGGCCACCTCGGCTACCGGCACGGCGACCTCCGTACCGTCGCGCAGTACGGTGGCCACCGATGGCGCCAGCTCCATGAGCCCGCTGATGGCGCGCCGCGTCCGCTCGAGAGTCGCTACCTGCAAGACCGTGCCGAGGCCGAACAGGAACGTCACGAGGCCTGCCTCCGACCATTGCCCGATGGCGGCGGCGCCCACGGCGGCCAGGGCCATAAGTACGTTCATGTCCACTTGCCGGGCGCGCAGGCTGAAGAACGCGGCGCGGGCGACGTAGGCGCCGCCGGCTGCCATCGCCGCGGCGAACCACCAGGGCGCCGCCGCGGGGGCCAGCCACTCCGCCGCAAAGCCGGCTCCGACGAGCGCGCCCGCGACCAGCGTCAGCAGGGCTCGTGGCTCGGTGAGCCAGAAGCTGCGTTGCGGGGCGGAACCGAACGGTCTCGCGGCGGCGTTCGCCGCCGCGAGCGTCGAGGGGGCCCCCTGCTGCCGGCGTTCGACTGTGTCGTAGCCCAGGCGGCGCACGGCGCGGAACACGCCGCTGAGGTCGGTCTGGGCCGGGTCGATCGCCACCGCGAGTGTCGCGGCTCCGAAATTGACGTCGGCGCCACGCACGCCGTGCTCCTTGCGCAGGGCACTCTGCAGTTTGGCGGCGCAGTCGGCGCAGTCCATGCCGGTGACGTGCAGGACGCGCCGCTCGTCTCCGTCCTCGCCGGGCACGGGCGCCGAGAGGTCCAGCGGTCCGTGCTCGTGGACGGCGAGGGGGCAGTGGGCCTCGCAGTGCGCCTGGGCGCCGGCGCGACGCGCGAAGGTCTCCACGGCGGCGGGGTCGAGCGCCGCTTCGTCGAAGTGCACGGTCAGGAGGCCGCGCGGCACGTCGGGAACCACATCGTGCACGCCGTCGAGGTGCAGCAGCTCGCGGCCGATCTCGTCGACGCAGGCACCGCACTCGGCTTCGCGGGGCAGCAGCAGAGAGAGCTCCAGGGTCCGCGTGGTCACTGCCTGACCCCGCTCACCATCCGGGTCTCGGGCCCGTGAACCACATGTTCGCGCGTGAGGTCGAGGAGTAGACGAATGTGAGCGTCGTCGGGAGAGTAGAACACCATCTTTCCCGAACGCCGGGCGCGCACCAGGCCGTGGGCGCGCAGCACGCGCAGGTGGTGGCTCACGTTGCTCTCGCTCATCTCGACGGTGGCGGCGAGGTCGCAGACGCAGAGTTCGCCGGCCTCGATGATGGCCGCCACGAGGCGACAGCGGCTGGGGTCGGCGAGCACCTTGAAGACGGCCGCCATCTGCTCCGCCGTGGCGGCCGACACGAGCCGCGCCCGCACGGTGCGCACGCGCTCGGGGTCGACGACGAGGACGTCGCAGCGGTCGAGCGCGTCCTCCTCACCCTTCCCGCAGATCACTGCATCGGCCACGAGCACCTCACCATCCATGAACATCTGTACAGACGTTCATATGATACCCACGGAGGGCGCCGTTCACAAGTCTTCCGGAACGGCGGGCCGCGTATCTCCGGCGCTCGCGCGCGGGTGCGCCGTCAGTGCTCTCCGCCGGCGTCGTGCGTCCCCGTCATCTCGTGTGAGGTCGACCCGTCCGCAGAGGGTTCGGTCCAGGTGCCGCGCTCGGGCGTGGCGGTCGTGCCTTCGTGGTTCTGAGGCGTCGCGTCGTGCGCCGCACTCGTTTCGCTCTGGCGCTCAAAGAGACCGCCGTCATGAGCCGCCGCGTAGCGTGCGTGGTGCCTGGCCTCGAGTTGATGGCCGCCGAACCCGCCGGACTCGCCGCCATCGTGGGAGAGGTCAGTGCGTGCCGCCTCGGGGCGCGGCAGGGTCGCGGCGGCGACCGAGCCGTCCCGGGCGTCGCCCTGCCGCAGCTCGTGAACGGCCACGCCGCCGCTCACGACCGCCGTGGCCGCCGCCGCAGTGATCGCGATCTTGGTTCCGAGTGCGGCGCCGATCTTGGCGAGCACGCCGGCACCGGTGGGCCCCGCAGCCGTGGAAGCGTTGATTGCAGGGCCGGCCACCGAAGGGCTCAGGACCGACGAAAGGTCCGGAAGATGCCCTGGCGTGTGTGGCGGCACCGTCGGGAACGCGGGCAACGCGAGCAGAACAGGCGGCACCGCGAGCGCCGGCAGTACCAGAGCCAGATTGGCCGGCGCCGGAACTCCCTCGCCCGCGAGCCCGGCATAGACCTTCCTGAACGCCACCCTGGCGCGGTGCACCAGCACGTCCGCGGTCGCGGGGCTGACAGCGAGTGCCGTTGCGATGTCGGAGGAGCCCAGGCCGTGGAGGTCCTTGAGGACCAGGGCGGCGCGGTAGCGTTCGTTCAAGCAGCTGAGGCTGTCTTCGAAGAGGCCGGCCGTCCGGGCGCGCTCGAACTCGTCGGCTGGCGCCGCCACCTGGTCGAGATCGGCCCTTGGGTCGCCGCCGCGGCGTTTGCGGCTGCGCAGCGCGTTGAAGCACGCGTTGGTCGCAACCCGGTAGAGCCAGGGCCGAAGCTTCAGCTCCGAGCCTGCACCCGGCACCTGTGCGAAGGCCTTGATGAAGACGTCATGGGTCAAGTCTTGCGCCTCCTCGCGGTCACAGAGGATCCGCGCACAGAGGTTGTAGATATCGGGGTGGTAGTCGCGGTACAGCTGCTCGAAGGCGTCGCGGCTCCCGGCCTGGAGGCCGCGGACGAGCTCACGGGTGTCGGGGGCTTGGTCGGTCATGACGCGGGAGTGCTAGCTTGGAGCACCATGGTAGCGCGAGGCGCTCGCGGGTACTGCCTGGCCGGCGTTGGCAACGGCGGAGGCGCCGGCCGCGGCTCGGCGCCTCCGCCGCTCGCGGCGTGCGCGGGCCAGCGTGTCACTCATAGCCACCGTCCTGCGTGCCGCCGTGATGTGGGCTCACGCTCCACGTGCCACGGTGGTGGCCGCCGGCCGTCGCCGTGCGCCCTTCGTGCTGCTGCAGGGTGAGCCGGGCTGGAGTGTGCCGCACGTCGGCGATGCGACTCTGCGTGTGCGATGCGGCGCTCTGCCGCATATGGCGTGTGGCGTGCCTCGCAGTCGTGGCACTAGAGCCACGATGCTGAATCCGATCGCGGTCTGCCGCCACGTCGCGGTCACGCGTGGCCGTGAGGTCATGGACCAGCTGCTGCAGCTGCGCGTCGGTCAGGGTGACGGCGGGCGTCGCGGCCGGCGTGATCGCCGCGGCCGCGCCTCCGGCCGCGAAGTGCCGTGCGCCCGCCAGCGCGACGGTGGTGAGCGAGAGCACGATCACCACCGTCACGACGATGGTCTTGAGCGTCTTCATGTGGGCCTCCTGCGTCGGTGGTGCCTGCCTTCACTCCTACCAACACCTGAGGCCCGCATTTCTTACACCGCATCGCCGTGCCGGCCGGGCCAAAGCCCGGCGCCCGGCGGGGTCAGAGGTCCGAGAGCTTCTGCAGATACTCGTCGCGGTCGACCTCGCCGGCGGCGTACCGGCGCTTGAGGATGTCGCGAGGCGTCTCGGGTGCGGGCCCCGCCGGTGCCGACGGTAGTGCCTGCGGCATGCCGGCGGATCCGCCGGCATTGGTCGTCTGGCGCACGAGGAACACGACGAGCAGTACCAATGCCACCGTCACGAGGATCATCCCGAAGAACATCACCCAGCCCCCTCCGTACCCGATGTGCGACCAGGAGTCATTGCCGTCCCACCACATCATGATCGAGCACCTCCTGTCGAGGTCGTGCGCGGTGTCTCTGTAGCACCGCCTTTTCGGACCATATTACTCAAGAATGCGAAGATGCTGTGAAGAGGATGCGCGAGTGGCGTGCACGACCTTCGCGGCGGGCGGCGAAACGCGGCGGCCAGGGCGCGTGCAGCTGCCGTCGACTCGCCCTGGCCATCGTCGCCTGCGCGATCATGGTGGTGCGCTCCGTCTTTGCGGGCAGCACGCCTGTGACGAGAAGGGCGATCGCGACGAGCACGGTCGGGGACGTGCCCAACGCGAACCCGCCTGCCTTCGATCGCAGCCCCTTCAGATCAGCCCTCCCGGAGACGAGTGAGTGGTCCATCCTCGTCCCGGTCGTGCTGCCGCGCGCCGAGGGCACGCTGGGCGCTGCCTGAAGGTCGGCCGTGAAGCCGCGTGTCGACCGGGCGGCGCGGGCGCGCCCGCCACGTCACTCCTCCGGCGGCTCCAGCGGGCCGGCGTGCCCCGCCGCCTGGAGCGCCGCCATGTCCGCCTCGCGCCCGCGGGTGAGCAGCAACGAGACCACGATCGAGGCGCCGATGGCGACCACGATCACGCCCAGCGACACGGCGATAGGGATATGCACCAGGTCGCTGATCAGCATCTTGACGCCGACGAAGCCCAGCACTCCGGCCAGCCCCCAGCTGAGGTACTCGAAGCGCTGCAGGCTGCCGGCGAGGGCGAAGTAGAGGGCCCGCAGGCCGAGGATGGCGGCTACGTTGGACGTGAAGACCACGAAGGGGTCGCGGGAGATCGCCAGGACGGCCGGCACCGAATCCACGGCGAAGACCACATCGGCAGACTCCACCGCGACCAGAGCGATAGCCAGAGGCGTGATGAACAGGCGCCCGCCCTTTCTCACGAGGAAGTTCCCCCCGTCGTGATCAACCGCTACGGGGAACAGCCTGCGGGCCACGCGCACGAGCGGGTTGCGTTCCGGGTCCACCTGCACGCCGTGCGAGCGGATCAGGCGGTACGCTGTGAACACGAGCAGCGCCCCGAAGGCGTAGATGATCCAGTGCACGCGCTCGATGAGGCTCACGCCCGCCACGATGAACGTGCCGCGCATGACCATGGCGCCGAGGATGCCCCAGAAGAGGACCTTGCGCTGGTGACGCAGGGCGATCCCGAGCGAGCCGAACACCAAGAGGAAGACGAAGAGGTTGTCGATGCTGAGCGACTCCTCGATGAGATAGCCCGCAAGGTACTGCTGAGCCGCCTCGCCGCCACGCCAGTACCAGACGGCGAACGAGAACGAGAGGCCGAGTGCGATCCACACCGCACTCCAGGCAAGGGCCGTGCGGGTGCTCATCACCTTGCCCTTGCGGCCCACCACGCCGAGGTCGATGGCCAGCGCTGTGGTGACGATGGTGAAGAAGACGATCCAGGGGGTGAGCTCGGAGCTCATCGCCGGCCCCGTTCAACGTCACGGCGGGCCGCCGCGCCGCCGTGCCGGGCGGCGTCGACCGCCGCTCCCTGCTCGTGTCGATGCATCTGGCCCTCCCGGGCTCCGCTCCCTACCGCGCCGAAAAGCAAGAAGACCTCCGGCACGCCTGCGTGCCGAAGGTCTTGCCACTGGTGGGCGCGGCCGGGGCGGAGCCCGTGATGACGACCGCGCCGCTCGCTCGCGCGAGCCGGCTACTCCCCATCGGGACTCGAGCGTATCGGCGCGTGGGCCGCGGGTCAAGCGCGCGGCTCGGCGAGTGCGAGGGCATCGGGCCACGCGGCGCGTGCAAGGCCGGCAGCCGCGCGGGGTAGAGTGTGCATGGAGATGGGTCAGAGCGGACAACAGGCGAGAGCGTGACGGCCGGGCGGGCGAAGCGGGGCCCGGCCCCCGGTTCGCGCGGCTTCGTGCGCGACCTCTTCTCGCGCGAGCTGCTGCGCTACCTCGGCCCCGGGTTCATCGTCACCATCGGGTTCATCGACCCGGGCAACTGGGCGACCAACATCGCCGGCGGGTCCGAGTTCGGCTACACGCTTCTCTGGGTCGTCTCGCTCAGCACACTCATGCTCATCTTCCTGCAGCACCTCTCGGCCAAGCTCGGCATCATCACGGGGCGCTCACTGGCCGCCAACGTGCGCGCTCGCCTGCCACGCCCCGTAGCCTGGATCGCAGGAGTCACCATCGTGCTCGCCTGCATGGCCACCGACCTCGCCGAATACCTCGGTGCGGCGCTCGGCTTCTATCTCCTGTTCGGCCTCCCGCTGTGGATCGGAGCGCCGCTCACGGTGGCCCTCGTGTTCGTCGCCATCCTCGGGCAGCAGTACCATCGCCTCGAGCGCCTCATCGTCGTCTTCCTCGCCATCATCGCCGGCTGCTACATCGTCGAGCTGTTCCTCGTTTCTCCGGACTGGGCCGCCGCTGGCCCTCGCTGGCTCATCCCCTCTGTGGACGGCGCCAGCATCCTCGTGGCGCTCGGCATGCTCGGCGCCATCGTCATGCCGCACAACATCTACGTGCACAGCAACGTCATCCAGTCGCGTGACTGGGACCTGAACCCCGAGAGCCACCGCCGCCTGATGAACTACGAGCTCATCGACACCACGCTGGCCATGGGCATGGGCTGGCTCGTCAATTCGGCGATGATCATCGTCGCGGCGGCCGTCTTCTACGCCGGGGGTGTCCAGGTGAGCAGCATCGAACAGGCCTCCGCGACGCTTGAGCCGCTCGTGGGCCCGCTCTCGCGCTTCCTCTTCGGCCTTGCCTTGCTGGTCGCCGGCCTGGCCTCGTCGATTACCTCCTCACTGGCCGAGGCCAACGTGGTCACGGGCTATCTGGGCAAGCCCGAGGATCCGCGCAGCCGCTTCTACCGGGTCGGCCTGGTGGTCACGTCGCTGCCGGCGATGCTCGTCATCGCTCTGGGCGTGGACTCGTTCAAGGCGCTGATCATCAGCCAGGTGATGCTCAGCATCCAGCTGCCGTTCACGATCATCCCGTTGCTCTGGCTGTCCGGGAGCCGCAGGGTGATGGGCGACAACCGCATGAATCTCGCGCAGGCGGGTGTAGGGGTGCTCCTGGCGGGCATCATCATCGGGTTGAACGTGTACCTCCTGTACCAGACCTTCTGGGGAGGCTGAGCACATGGGTCTCTACGACCGCATCCTCGTACCCGTCGAGGGTACCGAGACTGACGAGCCGGTGCTGGAGCACGTCGCCCGGCTGGCGGCGCTGTGCGGGGCGAAAGTCACGCTTCTGCGCGTGGCCCATTACCACACCAGAGACGAGCGCGCCTGCGAACTGGAAGACGCGGAGACCGACATCGAGCGCGCTGCCCGCCGCCTTCGCGAGGCCGGGGTGGACGTGCAGACGCTGGTCGTGCCCGGCGAGCCGGGCGAGGTGGTGGTGGAACAGGCCGAGAGGCTGGATGCGGACCTGATCGCCATGGCCACTCACGGGCACGGCTGGGCCAAGCGTGTGGTGCTGGGGAGCGTGGCCGACCACGTGCGGCACAACAGCAACGTGCCGCTGCTCCTCATCAAGGGGCACGCCGGCGAGTAGCCCCGAGCGCGGCCGTTGCCGCACCCCCCATTCCTGTCGCGGCCGCCCGGCAGGTCCGTTGCGAGGCGCGGGTCGGGGCGGCGTAGTATCGGCTCGTCAGGTGGCCTCGGGGAAAGGAGTGCGGCGATGGCGAAGAGGGCCCGTTCTTCGTGGTCTCACTGGTGGGCCAAGGCGCTCCTCGTCGCGGTCGTCCTCGCCGCCCTGTTCATCGGCGGATCTGTCGGGGCCGCCCGTTTCACGGAGAGCGACAGGTTCTGCGGCACCGACTGCCATGAGATGTGGCCCTACCGCGACACGTGGGCGCAATCGAAGCATCGGAACACCGACTGCGTGAAGTGCCATATCCCACCCGGCGCGGTCAACTTCATCACCACGAAGCTGTACGCCTCGCGTGAAGTGTGGGTCCACCTCACCGGCCAGGTCAAGGCGCCCATAAAGGTCACGCGCCATATCCCCAACGTGGCCTGCGAGCGCTCCGGCTGTCATGCGAGCAGCCAGGTCGCCAGAACCCTCAAGCTCGGCCGGCCCGCGCCGGTGACCTTCAAGCACGCGAGCCAGGGCCACGCAGCGAAGCTCTGCATCGCCTGTCACGCGTCGCTGGTGCACGAAGAGGCGCCGGGAGTCACGGCCCCCCCGGCGCGCTCCATGCCCTCGTGCTTCGTCTGTCACACGGACGGCCCGCAGAAGTGCACGTACTGCCACAGGCCGCCGCACGGTGATCGTGGGGCGTGCCAGGACTGTCACAACCTCGGCAGCTGGGGAGGCGGCAAGAACTTCACCCACCCGGGCGGGTCCCTGGCAGGCAGGCACGCTCAGGTCGCCTGCCAGGACTGCCACAGGAAGGGCATCTCGGTGAAGCCCGATGGCTGCATCACCTGCCACGGCGACCAGCACAACGGCCTCCCGAGCTGCGTCGCCTGCCACAGCATCCAGGCGTGGACGCCGTTCCGGTTCGCCCATCCCCAGGAAGGCCCGCACGTCCCGCACGGAGAAGAGCCCCTCCCGTGTGACGCCTGTCACCAAGGCGGGTTCGGCCAGAGACCGGGCTGCCCGTGCCACGGCGGCAAGCCGCCGAGCGGCGACTGAACTGACACCTGGGCGGCCCCCAACCAGGGCGAGAGCCAGGGCTCGCGCGGCCTCGCCCGGGCCGTTTCTACTGCCGAGCCGTGGAGCGCCTCGCCCTCTTCGACATCGACTGCACGCTGATCGACGCGCACGGCGCCGGCGGGCGCGCAGTGCTCCGCGCCATCAAGGAGGTCCTCGGCCTCGAGGGCGAGCTGGGCGACTACAGCTTCCACGGGCGCACAGACCCCGAGATCCAGCGCGACCTGGCGTCGCTGTGGGGCGCGGACGCGGCCTCTCTCGCGGCCGGCGATGCGCGGGGGGACGGTTTGCTGGGACGCTGCCTCGAGCGCTACGTGGAGCTGCTCGCCGGTGAGGTCGCCGAGGGCGACATCGAGGTGCTGCCCGGCATCCGCGAGCTGGTCACGGTGCTGGCCGCCGACCGGCGCGTACTCCTGGGGCTTCTCACCGGCAACGTCGAGGCGGGCGCCAGGATGAAGCTCGCGCCGCCCGGCCTCTGGCCGCGCTTCGCCGTCGGCGCGTACGGCTCCGACTCCGGTTCGCGGCCGGAACTGCCTGCTGTGGCCGTGGGCCGCGCCGAGGAGCTCTGCGGCCGGCGCTTCAGCGGCAAGGAGATCGCGATCGTCGGCGACAGCCCGGCCGACGTGCTCTGCGGCGCCGGGCTCGGCGTCAAGGCCATAGCCGTGGCCACGGGCCGGCACAGCGTCGACGAGCTCGCCCGCCACGCCCCCGATCACGTCTTCGCGGATTGCCGGGATTGGCGCGCTGTGTACGAGGCAGTTGCTGGCCTGAGCCCCTGCAGGCGCCCCCCACGCGGCCGGCCGCGTGGGGGGGCCGAAGGGCGTCAGGCGAAGCGCTGCGGGGAGAGCGGCGCGAGGTCGATGGAAGGGAGCGCGCCACCCGCCAGCTCGGCCACCAGCTGCCCGGTGACAGGCCCCATCGTGAGGCCCATCATGCAGTGGCCCGTGGCGACGATCACATTCTGCTGGCGGCGCAGGCGGCCGATCACCGGCAGGCCGTCGGGCGACACCGGGCGCGGCCCACGCCAGATCCGCTCCACCGAGTCGTCGGCGGCGATGCCGAAGGCTCTCTCGGCGCCACGCCGTAACCCGGCGACGCGTCTGCGGTGCACCGTCGTGTCCCACCCCGCGAGTTCGAGTGTGCCGCCGAGGCGCAGCGAGCCGCCGAGGGGCGTCATCACCACGTGCGCCTCGCCGAGGTAGAACGGCACTTCCGGGAAGTCAGCCGGCCGCGCCACGTCGACGCTGTAGCCCTTCGCCGGCTCGATGGGCAGGTGCAGCCCGAGGCCGCGGAGCAGCGCTGGTGTCCAGGCGCCGGCGGCCAGCACGACCTGCCCGGCGACCGTGTCGCCGCGGGTCGTGACGGCTCTCACGGCGCCGCCCCCCGCCGGTTCGAGCGCCAGCGCTTCGGCGCCGGTGACCACCTCGGCGCCGGCTGCCGCGGCCAGCCCGGCCATCGCGCGGGTGAAGAGTGTGGGGTCGAGGTGGCTGGCCTCGTCGAAGAAGACGGCGCCTTGCATGTCGCAGCGCAAGCCCGGGAACCGCTCCCGGACCTGCGTCGGGGTCAGCTCGCGGGAGCGCACGCCGAGCCCCCGGTCGTGGGCGGCCTCGGCCAGCGCCGACGTCGCGCCGGCAGCCGTCTCGTACACTTCTACCATGCCGTTCTGGTGGTAGAGCCAGCGCTCGCCGTGCTCGCGCCCGAGCTCATCGTGCAGTTCCGCGGTGCGTACGTTGAGCGCCCGGATCACCGGCATCGAGGCTTGCGCCCGCTCCTCGGTGCAGGCGGCGCGAAACAGCCACAGCCAGCGCGCGAGCGAGGGGCTGAGGCGCGGCGCCACGTAGAACGGGCTGGAAGCGTCGAGGAGCCAGCGCAGGCCCTGCGACAGGACCCCGGGTGCGGCCAGCGGGGTAAGGTGGCTCGGCAGGATCAGGCCGCAGTTGGCGTGCGCCCCGCTCACCGGAGGGCAGACGTCGGTCTCTCTCTCGACAAGCGTGACGTCGGCGCCCGCCGCAGCGAGCGCGTAGGCGCTGCAGGCGCCCACCGGGCCTCCGCCGATGACCAGGACTTCGGTCCGCGTCTTCATGGCGCTCCTCTCCTGCTGGCTGCGTGCCCGGTAATGCTAACGGAGTTCTAACATGCCGTGGGTACCATGGGCCGGATACACTGCGGGCTGACCGAAATGGTGGACATGCCTCATCAACACGTTCTCGTCGTCGACGACGAGCGCGACATCCTCGAGCTGGTCGAGTACAACCTCCAGAAGGAGGGCTTCGCCGTGACCTGCGTCACCAGCGGGGAGGACGCTCTCGCGGCAACGCGCACCAAGCTCCCCGACGTCGTGGTGCTCGACCTCATGCTCCCCGGGCTTGACGGGCTCGAGGTGTGCCGGCGCCTCAAGGCGGAGCCCACGACCCGGCATATCCCGATCGTGATGCTCACCGCCAAAGGCGGCGAGGCCGACATCGTCGCCGGCCTCGAGCTGGGTGCCGCCGACTACGTCACCAAACCGTTCAGCCCTCGGGTGCTCACCGCCCGTATCCGGGCGGTGCTGCGCCGCGGCGAGGACGAAGCCGACCGCGAGGCGGTGCTGCGCGTGGGGTCGCTGACCATCCATCCCGGCAAGCACCAGGTGCTCTTCGGGGGCACGCCCGTCGAGCTCACGGCCGCCGAGTTCCGCATCCTTCACTTTCTCTCTCGCCGCCCCGGCTGGGTGTTCACGCGGCAGCAGCTCGTGGACGCCGCCCAAGGGGACGACGCCTACGTCGGCGATCGCTACATCACCGACCGCTCGGTGGATGTGCACATCGTCTCGCTGCGCCGCAAGCTCGGCGCCGGCGGCTCCGCCATCGAGACGGTACGCGGCGTCGGCTACCGCCTCAGGGACGACTGAGCAGTGCGCCACCCCCGGCTGTTCTGGCGCATCTACGTCACGTACCTCGCGATCGTGATCGTCTGCACGGCGGCAGTAGGGTCGTTCGCGGTCACGTCGGCACGCGGCTTCTACCAGGACCACACGGCGAGTGAGCTCGAGGCGCGGGCCGTCCTGGTCCGCGAGCAGGTCGGCCCGCTCCTCGATGTCAGACAGGAGGCCGCCCTGCAGGCGGTCGTGAGCCGCCTCGGCTCGGCCTCCGGGACGCGGCTCACGGTGATCTCGGGAGGCGTCGCGGGAGCGTCCCTGGGCACGATCCTGGCCGAGTCGGACATCGCTCCAGGCCGGATGGAGAACCACCGCGACCGGCCCGAGTTCAAGGCCGCCATGCAGGGGCAGGTCGGCCGATCGGTGCGCTTCAGCTTCACCCTGAGCAAGGAGGAGATGTACGTGGCCGTGCCCGTTCGCGGGGGAGGCCGTGTGGTGGCTGTGGTGCGCGCCGCGATGCCGTTGACCACCGTCAACGATGCGCTGACGACGCTCTACTGGCGCATCGGTTTCAGCGCGGTGGTCGTGGCGCTGCTGGCGGCGCTCGTCGGCCTCTTCGTCTCAAGCCGCATCAGCCGGCAGATGCGCCAGGTCACTGAGGGCGCGGGACGCTTCGCGGCCGGCGACTTCAGCCGCAAGCTCAGCGTCCCGCGCACCCAGGAGTTCGCCGCGGTCGCTGAGAGCCTCAATAGTATGGCTGAGCGGCTGGACGAGGAGATCCGCACGCTCACCCGTGAGCGCAATGAGCGCGAGGCCGTGCTGGTCAGCATGATCGAGGGCGTGGTGGCCGTCGACCGTCACGAGGCCGTGATCACCATCAACGAGGCGGCCGCCCGCCTCCTCGGCGCCGACCGCGCGGCGGCGGTGGGACGCAGCATCCAGGAAGTGGTGCGCAACCCCGAGCTGCAGCGGGTGGTCGCCGAAACGCTCGCCGGGCGTGGGCCCGTGCAGGTCGAGCTGGTTCTTCGCGTGGGCGCGGAGGACCGCACCCTGCAGGCCAACGGAACGCTCCTCCACGGCGCCGCGCACAGCGGCGGGGTCGGCGCCGTCGTCGTCCTCAACGATGTGACCCGACTCAAGCGTCTTGAGGCGGTGCGCCGCGATTTCGTCGCCAACGTGTCACACGAGCTCAAGACTCCGGTCACCTCTATCAAAGGCTTCACGGAGACGCTCCTGGACGGCGCTGCCGACGACCCGGTGGCACGTGAACGTTTCCTGCGCATCGTCGCCGGGCAGGCGGACCGCCTGAACGCCATCATCGGCGACCTGCTGGCGCTGTCCACGCTGGAGGCCGACCAGGAGGGCGCCGCGCCGCTCGAGGAGGCCGACGTCTGCGACGTCGTGCACGTCGCCGCGGAGGTCTGCAGCGTGAAGGCCGGTCAGAAGCACATCGTCCTCGGCGTCGCCTGCACCGCGGCGGTGTATGCGCAGATCAATCCTCCCCTGCTCGAGCAGGCCGTGGTCAACCTGGTGGACAACGCCATCAAGTACAGCCCCGAGGGCAGCACGGTCGAGGTGGCTCTCGAAGAACGCTCCGGCGAGGTCGTGGTCCTCGTGCGCGACCACGGTTCCGGCATCTCGCGCGAGCATCTGCCACGGCTCTTCGAGCGCTTCTACCGGGTGGACAAGGCGCGCAGCCGCGACCTCGGCGGAACCGGCCTCGGCCTTGCGATCGTCAAGCACATCGCCCAAGTGCACGGCGGCCGCGTCTCCGTGGAGAGCGAGGTCGGCCGCGGCAGCACCTTCCGCCTGCACCTGCCCCGCGTTTGAGCCGCCCGCGGCGACGTTTCGCGGTGGTACCGCCACTGACCGACGTCTCGCCACGATCTGACCCCCTGCTAACCGCCTCCTAACACGGGCCGGGTAGCCTCTCCTCGCGGTGACCACGAGGTCCCCGCCTTCTTACTGTGACGAAAGCGAGGAATGCATGAAGATGTCGACGCCTCCGCGGCGGCCAGCCGCCCTCACCGCCCTGGTCGTCGCCGTTGTCGGACTGGCGTTGGCCCTCGCCGCCTGTGGCGGCGAAACCAGCGCCGACGGCGGCGTACCCGGCGGCTCCGGGTCGGCCGCCACGGTCGTCGGCGCCGGGGCGAGCTTCCCCTACCCGCTCTACTCCGCCTGGGGCCAGGAGTACAACGGCGTCTCCGGCGTGAAGCTCAACTACCAATCCATCGGCTCCAGCGGTGGAATCGCCGCCATCCAGGCGAAGACTGTGGACTTCGGCGCCTCGGACGCGCCGCTGGCAGAGGAAGAGCTCGCCTCCGCCGGTCTGCTGCAGTTCCCCATGTGCGTCGGCGGTGTGGTGCCGGTCGTCAACCTCGAGGGGATCGCGGACGGCCAGCTTCGCCTGACCGGCGCGCTGCTCGCGAGGCTCTTCATGGGCGAGATCACGCGGTGGAACGATGCGGCCCTGGCGGCCGCCAACCCCGGCGTCGAGCTTCCCGACGCCAAGGTGAACATCGTGCATCGCTCCGACGGCTCGGGGACCACTTGGATCTTCACGAACTACCTCACCGCCGTGGCCGGCGACGTGTGGACGGCCGGCGCCGACAAGGAGATCGCCTGGCCGACGGGCGTGGGCGGCAAAGGCAACGAGGGTGTTGCCGCCAGCGTCCAGCAACTCAGCGGCTCCATCGGCTATGTGGAGTACGCCTACGCCAAGCAGACGCAGATGACCTCCGTGCAACTGCAGAACAAGGACGGCGAATGGGTGAGGCCGAGCCTCGGCAGCTTCTCCGCGGCCGCAGCGGAGGCCGACTGGGAGAGTGCGTTGCCGGCCATGGACCTCGCACTCGTGGACCAGCCGGGTGCCGCCACCTGGCCCATCACCGGCGCCTCCTTCATCCTCATTCAGAAGGACTCCGTCGACGCGGCGCAGGTCAAGGCCGCCCTCGCCTTCTTCGATTGGGCGTTCGAGAACGGCTCCGCCACGGCAGAGCGCCTCGATTACGTGCCGTTGCCGGCCAACGTCTACCAGCTTGTCGAGAGTGACGTTTGGAGCAACGCCACCGCCGCGGGCGCGGTGGTATGGGAGTGACGTGAGCAGCGTCCCGTACGAGACCACCGACGGCGGCGAATTGCCGCGCGGGGCCGCTGGGGCGGCCCCGCGCGGCGCGAGCCGCTGGGGCGACCCGCTCTTTCGCGGGCTTGCCACCGCCTGCGGGCTGCTCGTCGCCCTGTGCATGTTCGGGCTCGCCGCCGTCCTGGTGACCGACTCCTGGGAGTCCATCTCCACGATCGGCGTACGGTTCTTCACCACGACGTCGTGGGCGCCGTCCCTCGACGCCTACGGAGCCCTCACGAGTCTCGCCGGGACGGCGGTCACGACGATCGTGGCGATGGCCATCGCCTTGCCCCTGGCGATGGTCATCGCCATGTTGCTCACGGAGCTGGTGCATCCTGCCGTGAGCCGCATCGTGGGTACGGCGATCGAGATGCTGGCCGCCATCCCCAGCATCATCTTCGGCATGTTCGGCATGTACGTCATCGTGCCGCTCATGCAGGCGCACGTGGTGCCGTGGCTCACCGCCACGCCGATCGGCAGGCTGCCCTTCTTCGGGGAAGGCAGCCAGGGCGGCGGCTTCTCGCTGTTCACCGCCGGGATCGTGCTCGCGGTCATGGTGCTGCCGTTCATCACGGCCGTCTCCCGCGACGTCCTCAGCATGGTGCCGCAAGTGGTCAAGGAGGCCGGGTACGGCATGGGCTCCACCACGTGGGAGGTCATGCACAAGATCAGCTTCAAACACAGCGCCAGCGGCATCGTCGGGGCCGGGTTCATCGGCCTCGGGCGCGCGCTGGGCGAGACGATGGCGGTGGCCTTCCTCGTGGGCGGCGTTTACGACAGGCTGCCGACCTCCATCTTCGACCCGGGGACGACCATCGCGGCGACCATCGCCAACACCTTCAACGAGGCCGGGACGTCACTGCACGTGAGCGCCCTCATCGAGCTGGGCCTCGCCCTCTTCGTCATCACCATGGCGTTCCAGCTGCTCGCGCACGCCTGGCTGCGGCGCGTGCGCCGGGTCACGGGAGGCCGGGCGTGAGCGCCGTGCCGGCCGCGCGACCGCCCCGCCTCGCGCCGCGCCCGCGTTCCGAGGCGCGGCGCCGGCTCATCGACCGCGCCGTCAAGCTCTTCGCGTGGGTCGCCGCGGCCTTCGGTATCGGCGTCATGACCTGGATCCTCGTAGAGGTAGTACGCCGCGGCGCCGCAGCGATCGACTGGGGCTTTTTCACACAGCTTCCGCCGGCTGCCGGGCAGGTGGGCGGCGGCCTCGGCAACGCCATCCTGGGGACGCTCGCCATCACTCTGGCCGCGGCGCTCCTGGGGATCCCCACCGGCTTTCTCGCCGGCGTGTACCTGGC
>JBAZPK010000037.1:0-16153 GCA_041648235.1 Thermoleophilia bacterium | reverse complement strand
GTGAGAGGCGGCGGCGCTCGCGTCGGCCGCCTCTGCGATGGCGCCGCTCGCCTCGGCCGCCTGCACCCCGGCGCTCATGGCCGGCCGCGCCGGCGCCGTGAGTGCCTCCGGCCCGACGTGGGCCATCTCGAGCAGCACGGCGATCCGTTTCTGGATGGGCGGATGCGTGTCGAAGACGCCGCTCGCCGCCTTGGCCTTCCTGCCCTTGAGCGGGTTGGCGATGTAGAGATGGGCCGTGGCGCGGTTGGCGAGGCGCAACGCTTGGGGGTCGCCGGCGATGGCGTGCAGGGCCCGGGCGAGGCCCAGCGGATTGCGCGTGAGCTCCACGGCGGAGGCGTCGGCCAGGTACTCGCGGCGCCGGGAGACGGCGAACTGCACCGCGTACGCGGCCAGCGGAGCGACGACCGCGAGCACGATGGCGACGACCAGGAAGATGGCCGCGGCGCCACCCCCGCCGCCCGAGTCGCCGCCGCGGCGCCGGCCGAAGCCGCCGAAGAAGTTCCAGCGCAGGAAGAAGTCGGCGACGAGGGCGATCATGCCCACGAGGATGCCGACCAGGGTGGCGAAGCGGATGTCGAAGTTGCGTACGTGCGACAGCTCGTGAGCGACGACCCCTTGCAAGGCGTCGCGGTCGAGCAGCGCCATGAGCCCGCGCGTGACCGCGACGGAGGCGTGCTCGGGGTCACGCCCGGTGGCGAAGGCGTTGGGCGCCGCCTCCTCGATGACATAGACGGCCGGCACCCGCGGGAGCCCGGCGGCGATCGTCATCTCCTCGACGACGTTGAAGAGCTGAGGCTCGTCGTCGTGGGTCACCAGATGCGCGCCGCTCACCGCGAGCACCATCTTGGCGCCCGAGTAGTAGCCGATCACGCTCCAGACGATGGCGCCCACACCGAAGACGCCGAGCAGCCCGAGGCCGCCGTCGACGCCGCCCCACCACGCCGAGCCGATGGCGAAGCCGAGCCCGGCGAGCAAGGCGACCACCATCCCCATGAGGAGCCAGGAGGCCCTCCGGTTCCGGCGGATCTGTTCGTACATGGCTGCGTCCCGCTGCGGGCGCCGTCAGCGCAGATCGACGACCGGGACGGCGCGCTCGCCCTCCGGGGCCTCGAAGAACTGGCGTGGGATGAAGTTGAACATGCCGGCGACGATGTTGTTCGGCACGGTCTGGATCTTGTTGTTGTAGGTCAGGACGCTGTCGTTGTAGAACTGGCGCGAGAAGGCGATCTTGTTCTCGGTCGCGGTCAGCTCCTCCTGCAGGCTCATCACGTTCTGGTTGGCCTTGAGATCGGGGTAGTTCTCGACCACGGCGAAGAGCGACTTCAGCGTGTCGGTGAGCATGTTCTCGGCCTGTGCCTGTGCCTGGGGCCCCTGGCCGCCGGAGGCGATCGCCGCGGCGCGGGCTTCCGTCACCTTGGTGAGCGTCTCCTGCTCGTAGGCCATGTAGTCCTTGACGGCCTCGACGAGGTTGGGGATGAGGTCGTGCCGGCGCTTGAGCTGGACGTCGATCTGACTCCAGGCGTTGTCCACCTGATTGCGCCGTTTCACCAGGGTGTTGTAAATCACCACGAACGCGATCGCCATGAGGGCGAGGATCGCGATGATGACGATGACCGCTGTCACCTGAGGCTCCTTTCGTCGATCGTCCCAGACCGCGAGTAGTCTACGTCACGAAGGGGCAGAGTCCCATCAGGCGTGTACAGGTCGTGCCCGGTGCCCTATCCTTCGAACACCCATGAGACGCACCAGCCGTGACATCGTGACCTTCGCCCTCGGGCTCGCCGTGCTTCTGGGGCTGGCGTTCGGGGGCTACGCCGTCGTGCGCGCCCGCGCCGAAGGCGGCACCCCGCGCCAGGCGCTCGCGGTGGTCGACGTGCCGAGCCCGGCCTCGTCGGCCCCCCTCGCCCCGCAGTACCAGCGCTGGACGGTGGGGAAGGCACTCGGCCCCGTCGTCGTCCTCGCGCGCCCGCTGCCCGGGGCGCGCGTCCGCGCGCGGCTGCAGGAACGCACCCCGCAGAGCTACCCCACCCTTGTCCTTGTGCGCGCCGTGCGCGAGGTCGCAGGCGTCACCTGGTACCGCGTCTCCATCGCCGTGCGGCCCAACGGCAGCAGCGGCTGGGTGCGCGAGGGTCAGCTGGCCTTCTACACCACCAGTGCCAAGATCGTCATCGACCTGTCCGCGCGCCGCCTCGCGGTCTATCGGCGAGGGGAGAAGGTGGGCAGCTACCCGGTCGCCGTGGGCCGGCCGGGGCTGGAGACGCCGACCGGCTTGTACTTCGTGAACCAGAAGCTCAGGCCGCCCTCGCCCGGAGGGCCGTACGGGGTGCTCGCCCTGGGCATCAGCGCCTTTCAGCCGGCCTTGAGCTCCTGGCCGCAGGGCGGGCCGGTGGCCATCCACGGTACCAATCGCGACGACTTGATCGGGCAGGCCGTGAGCCACGGCTGCGTGCGCATGCACGACGCCGACGTGCTGGCCGTGAGCCGCAGCGTCCCGGCCGGCAGCCCGGTGGTCATCCAGAAGTAGAGCGAGCGGCCCTCCGCGGCTCACCAGTACTCGCCCTGGTGCAGGGCCATGTCGTGGGCCTTGCACTTCGGGCAGGTGTACGAGGCGGCTTTCTCGAGGAAGAACAACTCGCTGCCGCAGACGACGCAGGTGAATTCGTCGACGTGGATGTCCGCGCCGGTCATGTCGACCTCGACGATCATGCCGCACTCGACGCAGTAGCCCGGCATGAAACGTTGCCGGGGGTCGTTGACACCGACGCCCCAGCGGATGCGGTCGGCCGTGTACCCGCAGCGGCGGCACTCGAACGTCGTGTACTCTCCCATGGCGAGCCTCTCTGGACGGGGTCTGTCGCTCGCACTATCGGCAGATACGCCTGAGGGATGAAGCGGCTGGCCCCCGGTCACCTTGTACCGTCAACGAACGCGGTGCTATACTTTGCCGGCAGGACAACACACCACGAGGCGGACTCTTGCGCGAACAGTCGGTGGCAGCCGACTTTTCTCTTGTCAGGGGTCGACTATGAGGGAGAGCAAAGAGACACTGGAAGCCACGATCGCGGCCGTCCTGGCCCGGCGATTCCCCGAGGTCGAGCTCATCGACACCGAGGTGCGCGGGGGTGCGGAGGGCACGCTCACGGTGTTCGTCGATCGGCCCGGTGGGGTCGATCTCGACCTGTGCGCGGCGATCAGTGGGGAGCTCGAAGAGGTCAGGGAGCGTTACAGCCTCGAAGTCTCCTCGCCGGGTCTCGATCGGCGGCTGGCCAAGCCGGCGCACTTCGCCGCCCAGGTCGGCCGGGAGGTCGCGGTCAAGCTCAAGGCGCCGCGCGACGGCCGCAGCAATTACCGCGGCCGTCTGAGCGGCGCCGACGAGGCGACCGTGACCCTCGAGTTCTCTGCCGGCGGCGGAGTCACGCTGCCTCTGGCGAGCATCGCCAAGGCCCACGTGGTCTACAACTTTGACAGTGACGGAGGCCACCGTGAGTAGAGAGATCATCGAAGCTCTCAGGCAGATAGAGAAAGAGAAAGGCATCGCCTTCCAGGCCCTCGTTGAGGCGCTCGAAGACGCGTTGCTCTCGGCGTACAAGAAGACCCCCGACGCGGTGGAACATGCCAAGGTCGACATCGACACCGAGACCGGAGACATGCGCGTCGACCAGCTCATCTTCCCCGAGCACATCGACGTCGAGGCGCTCAAGGTGCACGACGAGGAGGGCGAGGAGGTCGGGCTGGACCTCTCCAGCGTCGACATGACCGAGGTCGAGCGCGTCGAGGTCACCCCTGACAACTTCGGGCGCATCGCCGCCCAGACGGCCAAGCAGGTGATCCTGCAGCGCATCCGCGAGGCCGAGCGCGATCTGATGTACGAGGAGTACATCGACCGCATCGGCGATCTGGTCACCGGCATCGTGCAGCAGAGCGACCCCCGCCACAACACCCTCGTCGAGCTGGGCCGCGTGGAGGCCGAGCTGTCACGGAGTGAGCAGATCGAGACCGAGCACTACGACCACGGCGCCCGCATCAAGGCCGTCATCATGCGTGTGGAGGACTCGGCCAAAGGTCCGCAGGTCAAGCTTTCGCGCAAGAGCGAGGAGCTCGTCCGCAAGCTCTTCGAGCTCGAGGTGCCGGAGATCGCCGATGGCCTCGTCGAGATCAAGCAGGTCGCGCGTGAGACCGGCTACCGTGGCAAGGACGGAAAGCCGGTCCCGGGCCGCTGCAAGATCGCCGTCATCTCGCACGCCGACGGCGTCGACCCGGTGGGCGCCTGCGTCGGGCCTCGCGGCTCGCGGGTCCGCATGGTGGTCAGCGAGCTGCGAGGCGAGCGCATCGACATCATCCCGTACAACGACGACCCCGCACGCTTCGTGGCCAAGGCGCTCTCGCCGGCGCGGGTTCGCGAGGTCATCGTCGACGACGAGGAGCGCAACGCGACGATCATCGTCCCTGACGATCAGCTGTCGCTGGCGATCGGCAAGGACGGCCAGAACGCGCGCCTGGCCAGCAAGCTCACCGGCTGGCGCATCGACATCAAGAGCCAGCAGCAGATGGCCGAAGCCGAGAACAGCATGGAGTTCTCGGATGACGAGGGCGTCGCCGGGCAGTGCATGGCCGTCATGCGCACCGGCAAGCGCTGCCCCAACCAGGCGGAGCCGGGCAGCCGCTACTGCAGCATCCACGAAGGCTACGTCGAGCCCGCGAAGCCGGCGGACGACGCGGCGATCGCCGCCGACGCCGACGGGTCCGCGGAGGCGGGCGAGGCGTGACGCCGGTGGCTGCGCCCGAGCGCACCTGCGTCGGCTGCCGGAACCGGCGTTCGCAGGCCGACCTGATACGATTCTCAGTTAAGGGGGGCATGGTGGTGCCCGCGTGTCCGGGCTCGCCCGGCAGGAGCGCGTACCTGTGCCCCGAAGCAAGTTGTCTCGAGGCCGCCGAGCGGCGGCGCGCGTTTGCGCGCGCCTTTTGCGGACCGGTGACCCTCGATCCCGCAGTGCGCCGCGCTGTGGCGCGACACACGAATGTGCGGTGCAGCTGCGTCGCCCCGCACCGAAGCGAGCCTGCGGCGGCTACTGATGAAAGGCGGTGAGGTGAATGGCGAAGAAACGCAAAGTCTCGGAGATCGCGACTCAGCGAGGGACGAGTGTCGATGATGTTCTCGCCCACCTCAAGAAGGCGGGCATCGAGGTCGTCGAGGGTGAGGTCAGCGTCGACGAGGAAGCGATCGAGAAGGCGTATGCGGCCCCTGCCGCCAGCGGTGTGCGGCGTCGTGGCGGCGGGCCGGGCGGCAAGAAGCGCCGGGTGATCATCGACGGCGGCGCCTCACGCCGCGGCGGTGGCCCCCAGGGCGGACGCGACCGACGCAGGGGTCGCGGCCGCGGCCACGATCGCGAGGAGCAGGTGGCCGCGCCAGTCGTGCCCACCGGCACCGTCAAGATCCCGTCGGGCTCCACCGTCAAGGACATCTCGCAGCTCCTCGGCGTCTCCACGCCCGACATCATCAAGGCCCTCATGGGCTACGGCGAGATGGTCACGATCACGCAGACCCTGAGCGACGAGGCGATCGAGGTCCTGGCCGGAGACTTCAGCCGTGAGATCGAGATCACGCACGCCGCCGACGAGGAGGCCGAGCTCGAGCGCGAGGCTGTGGACGAACCTGCGGACCTCGAGTCGAGGGCCTCGGTCATCACGGTGATGGGGCACGTCGACCACGGTAAGACGAGCCTGCTCGACGCGATCCGCGACACGCACGTGGCGGCCGGCGAGGCCGGCGGCATCACGCAGCATATCGGCGCCTACCAGGTGCGGCACAACGGGCAGCCGATCACGTTCATCGACACCCCCGGGCACGCCGCCTTCACGGCCATGCGCGCCCGTGGCGCCAAGGTGACCGACATCGCCGCCATCGTGGTGGCCGCCGACGACGGCGTCATGCCGCAGACGGTCGAGGCCATCGCCCACGCCAAGGCGGCCGGCGTGCCGATCGTCATCGTCATCAACAAGATCGACAAGCCCGACTCCAACATCGAACGCCTCAAGCAGCAGCTCAGCGACCAGGGCGTCATCCCCGAGGAGTGGGGCGGCGACACCGTGTTCGTTGAGGCGAGCGCCAAGAAGCATGTCGGCATCGACAACTTCCTCGACATGCTCCTGCTCGTGGCCGAAGTCGCCGACCTGAAGGCGAATCCCTCGGCGCCGGCCAGCGGCTTCATCATCGAGTCGAAGGTGGACCCCGGGCGCGGCGTGGTCGCCACGATGCTCGTCAGCCGGGGCACGATCCGCGTCGGCGACGCTGTCGTGGCCGGCGAGGCCAGCGGCCGCGTGCGCGCGATGCGCGACTTCCTGGGCGAGCCCCTCACGAGTGGCGGGCCGTCCACGCCGGTCGAGATCATCGGCTTCGACGATCTGCCGGTGGCGGGGGAGTTCTGCCGCGTCGTCAAGGACGAGCGCACGGCGCGCTCCATGGGCCAGAAGCGGGCTAACCGCCTCAAGACGGAGGCCCTGGCAAAGCAGCACGCGCTCACTCTCGACGACGTCTTCGCGCGCATCGCCGCCGGCAAGGTGCTCGACCTCAATCTCGTGGTCAAGGCCGATGTCCAGGGCAGCCTGGAGGCGCTCAACGATGCGCTCCTCAAGATCCAGCACCCTGAGGTGAAGGTGCGCGTCATCCACTCCGGCGTCGGCGGGATCAACGAGAGCGACGTGATGCTGGCCAGCGCGTCGGCGGCCATCGTCATCGGGTTCAATGTGCGCCCCAGCCCCGCCGCTACGTCTCTCGCCGAGGGTGAGGGCGTCGACGTGCGCACGTATCGCGTCATCTATAAGGTCACCGAGGACATCACCGCGGCCCTCGTTGGCATGCTCAAGCCTACCCTCGAGGAGGTCGTCCTCGGCCAGGCCGAGGTGCGCACCACGTTCAAGGCCTCCAAGCTGGGCACCATCGCCGGCTGCATGGTCACGCACGGGGTGATGGTGCGCAACGCCAGTGTGCGGGTCCTGCGCAACGACGTCGTCGTCCACGACACGAGGATGGGCTCCCTCAAGCGCTTCGCCGAGGACGCGCGTGAGGTGCAGGAGGGCTTCGAGTGCGGCATCCTGCTCGACGGCTTCAACGACCTCAAGGAAGGGGACGTGCTGGAGGCGTACGAGACGCGAGAAGTCGCCCGTGAGGCATGACGCGTGCATCGGCGTCCTCTTCGCGGAGCTGCACTTTCCGGCTAGCCGTTCGCTGAAGGACAAGCGGGCGCCGCTGGCGTCGCTGCGCGACACCGTGCAGGGACGCTTCCGCGCCTCGTTCAGCGAGGTCGGGCTGCAGGACGCCTGGCAGCGCGCCCAGGTGCTCGTCGTGCTCGCCGCCTCGTCGCTTCAGCAGGGGCGGGAACGCCTCGACGACATCGACCGCTACCTCCACGGGCACGACTATGAGGTGGCGCGCGTCCTCCTCAAGACCACCGACACATTGGAATCCCTGTGGGAATACGACTCCTGAGGATCAACGAGAGCATCAGAGAGACTCTGTCGACGGTGATCGCCGCCGAGGGCCTCAAGGACCCGCGCGTGGGGTTCGTCACGGTCACCGGCGTGGAGACGACGACCGACCTGCGGCACGCCAAGGTCTTCGTCAGCGTCCTCGGCCGCCAGGCCGAGCGCGAGGCCACCATGGCGGCGCTCGAGAAGGCGCGCGGCTTCCTGCAGTCGCGCCTCAACGCGGATCTCCACATGAAGCGCACGCCGCAACTGCAGTTCGTCTACGACGCCACTCTCGACAACGCCCTCCACATCGAGAAGCTGATGAAGAAGGAAGAGGAGGTGCTGGGCAGCGAGGCCCCGGAGATCATCGTGAGCGGGGAGGAGCCTGAGGTCGCCGTGAGCGAGGCCGACGCGGAGGCTCCGGGCGCCGTCGGCGACGACGATCCGGAGGGCGGCGCGTGAAGGCGCTGGCCGCCGACCTCGCCGCCGTGTGCCGGCGCCTGCGCAGCGAGCGGGAGGTCGCCCTCGCCGTGCACGAGAAGCCCGATGCCGATGCGCTCGGCGCCGCTTCCGGCATGCTCGACCTGTTCACGCAGCTGGGCGTGAAGGCGGCGCTGTACGTCGACGCCGCCGAACTGCTGCCGCATGAGTCGTGGATCCTGCCGGCCGGCAGCGTCGTGCGCGCCCTGCCGGCGGCCGGCCTGCCGTTGTATGCGCTCGACTGCGGCAGCCTGCCGCGCCTGGCGCTGCCGCTGCCGCTGGGCTCGTGGGGCGGCTTCGTGGTGGACATCGACCACCACCACGACAACACGCGTTTCGGTGACCTCGTCCTCCTCCGCGGCGCCGCCAGCAGCACCAGCGAGATGGTCTGCGACATCGCCGCCGCTCTCAGCCTCGAGCCTTCGCCTGCCGCCGCGGCTTCGCTCTACGCCGGCATCTCGTTCGACACCGGGCACTTCCGCCACGGCAGCACGAGTCCGCACACCTTCGGCTGCGCCGCGTGGCTCGCGGGCCTCGGCGCCGACGTCACGGCCGTCTACGCGCAGCTCTACGAACGGCGCACCCGTCGTGCGCTGCGCCTGTGGGCGCGTGCCGTGGACTCCGCCGAGACGTTCGCCGACGGGCGCGCCTCCGTGGCCACCATCCGCCGCGCCGACTACGCAGCCACCGGCGCCGGAGAAGAAGAGACCGAAGGCATCGTCGAGAGCCTGCGGGCGGTCGACGGTGTCGACGCCGCCGCCCTGGTCAAGGAACAGAGCACGGGGCCTCGGGTGCGCGTGAGCCTGCGCTCGACCTCGCTCGACGTGAGTGCCGTGGCCGCCTTGCGGGGCGGCGGCGGCCACCGTCTGGCGGCCGGCTTCTCCAGCGACGACAGCCCCGAGGAGGTGTCCGCATGGCTCAGTACCGAACTCGCAAGGCGCCTCTCGACGGCGTCCTCCTGATCGACAAGCCTGAGGGCTTCACCTCGCACGACGTCGTCGCCCGGGTGCGGCGGCAGCTGCGACCGGCGGTGAAGAAGGTCGGGCACGCAGGCACCCTGGACCCGTTCGCCACCGGGCTGCTCGTGGTGCTCGTCGGCCGGGCGACCAAGCTGGCGCGGTTCTTCGTCGATCTACCCAAAGAATACGAGTGCACGATGCGGTTCGGCGTGCGCTCGGACACCGGTGACCTCACCGGCTCCCTCACCGAGACAGGCGCCAGCACGAGCGCCGAGGCGGTGGCCGAGGCCCTCCCGGCCTTCCTCGGCAGGATCATGCAGCAGGTGCCCATGACCTCGGCCGTCAAGGTGAACGGCGAGCGCCTCTACAAGAAGGCGCACCGCGGAGAGGTCGTCGAGACGCCGGTCAAGGAGGTGGAGATCGACGCCATCGAGGCGCTCGGTTTCGACGCCGCGGCCCAGACCATGCGTTGCCGCATCGCCTGCTCCAAGGGGACGTACGTACGCCAGCTGGCCATCGACATCGGGGCGGCGGTGGGCGCCGGCGCGCACCTCGTACAGCTTTCGCGCACCGCCGTCGGTGAGCTCACGCTCGACCAGGCGCAGTCGCTTGCGGAGTTCGAGTCAACCACCGCAGCCCGCGAGGAAGGTGACGCGCGTATCCCGGGCCTCATCAGCCCGGCGACGGCGCTGCAGTTCATGCCGGCCATCGAGCTGTCCGCGGCGCAAGTGGCCTCGGTGCGGAACGGAGCCCGCTTGCCAGGCGGACCGCCCGAACCTGTCCGCCTCACCTATCGCGGCGAGCTCGTGGCGATCTACGGGCCGGCGGAGGAAGGCCAGGCGCTCAAGCTGCTCGTGAAGCTCTGATGGAGGTCGTCACCGGACTCGCGGCGCTGACGCCTCGGCCGCGCGCCCTGGCCATCGGCACCTTCGACGGCGTGCACATCGGGCACCGCGCCGTCATCGGCCGTGCCGTCGAGCTCGGCCGCCGGCGCGGCCTCACGAGCGCCGTGGTGACTTTCGACCGGCATCCCCTGGCCGTGGTGGACCCCGCTCGCGTGCCGCGGTTGCTGACGGGGCTCGCCGAGAAGACGCGCCTCATCGCCGAGCTCGCGCCCGACGAGCTCGTCTTGCTGCCCTTCGACGAGAAGCTCGCCGCCCTCACCGCGGCGCAGTTCTGCGGTGACCTCCTCGCCGGGGCGCTGGAGGCCCGCGTCGTGGTGGTGGGCGAGAACTTCAACTTCGGCGCCGGCGGAGCCGGCGACGCGGCTCAGCTGCGCGCCTGCGGCCAGCGCCACGGGTACGAGACCGAAGCGCTGGCCCTGGTGACCGAACACGGGCACGCTATCAGCTCGACGCGCATCAGGCGCCTCCTGCACGCCGGCGAGCTCGAGGAGGTCCGCGAGATCCTCGGCCGGCCACCGTCGGCCGCCGGCGTGGTCGTCCACGGCGACAAACGCGGCCGCACGCTCGGCGTGCCCACCGCCAACGTCGACGTCGAGGCGGGCACGATCTTCCCGGGGCGCGGAGTCTACGCGGCTCGGGTGTTGCTCGCCGAGCGCTGGTACCGCGCCGCGGTGAACATCGGCCACAACCCGACCTTCCGCAGCAAGGACGTCGAGACGACGCATGTGACCATCGAGGCGTTCCTGCTGGAGTTCGGCGGCGACATCTACGAGAGCCGTATCCGCGTCGACTTCCTGCACAAGCTCCGTGATGAGCAGCGCTTCGCCGGCGTCGAGGAGCTCGTGGCGCAGATGCAACTCGACATCGCCGCGACCGCCGCGCTCGAAGACCCCGCGTACCGCGAGGCGGGCCTCGAGTCGCGGGCGGGCGCCTGAAGGCGGCGCACCCCGCCCGGGTTCTCCCGCGGTCCGGCGTGTGTTACCCTAGCCGCCGACCGCCTACGCGGTCGCGGGCCGCCTACCCGCGACTGGGTTCCCGGACACTCCTGCAAGGGAGGTGAATCACATGGCAATCACCAAGGACGTCAAAGAGACCATCATCGCCAAGCACGCCAAGCACGACGGCGATACCGGCTCCCCCGAGGTACAGATTGCGCTCCTCACGGCGCGCATCGAGACCCTCACCGAGCATCTCAAGACCCACAAGAAGGACCACCACAGCCGTCGCGGCCTCCTCATGATGGTGGGTCAGCGTCGCCGGCTCCTGAACTACCTCCAGGCTCGCGACCTCGAGCGGTATCGCGCCCTCGTCAAGGAGCTGGAGCTCCGCAAGTAACACCGCGACGCGGCGCCCGACGCGCCGCTTCCGTCGTCACGCGCTTTCAGAGCACGGACGAGACAGCACTCGCGCGCAATGGGGCGCCGGGTATCGAAGAAGACGAAGGAAGAGATGAACACAGTAGAAGTAGAGGTCGGGGGCAAGACCATCACCCTCGAGACCGGCCGCCTGGCCAAGCAGGCCAACGGCGCCGTGCTCGTGCGCTGCGGCGACACGGTGGTGCTCGTCAGCGCCACCGCCCGCGAAGACGTCCGCGAAGGGCAGGACTTCTTCCCGCTCACGGTCGACGTCGAAGAGCGTCATTACGCGGCCGGCAAGATCCCCGGCGGATTCATCAAGCGTGAATCGAGGCCGAGCGAGAAGGCCATCCTGGCCGCGCGTCAGATCGATCGCCCGATGCGGCCACTCTTCAAAAAGGGCTTCATGAACGAGGTCCACGTCGTCGCCACGACGCTCTCGGTGGATTTCGAGAACGCCTACGAGGTGCTGGCGACGATCGGCGCGTCCGCCGCGCTGACGCTCAGCGAGATCCCCTTCATGGGCCCCATCGGCTCTGTCCGCATGGGGCGCATCGACGGCCAGCTCGTGGTCAACCCGACGCTGCAGGAGCTCCACGAGGAGTGCGACCTCGACCTCATCGTGACCGGGACTCGGGACGCGATCGTCATGGTCGAGGCCGGTGCCAAGCAGGTCTCTGAGGCGGCCGTCGTCGAGGCGCTCCGCCTCGCCCATGAGGAGATCAAGAAGATCATCGACGTCCAGCTGGAGCTGCAGCGTCAGTGCGGCAAGCCCAAGTGGGAGGTCCCCGAGTGGACCGTCGACGAGGGCATCCTCGCGGAGGTCCGCACCGGCTACGGCGCAGCCCTCGACGCCGCCACCCAGGTGGCCGACAAGAAGGCCCGCCAGGACGCGACCTCTGACATCAAGAAGGCCGCCGTCGCGGCGCTCGTCGCCGAGGGCTCCGAGCCTGAGCGCGCCGTGCAGGTCAAGCGCGCGCTCGCCAAGGTCGAGAAGGACCTCGTGCGTGACCGCATCGCTATGCAGAAGCGGCGCCCCGACGGGCGTGGCCTGGACGAGATCAGGCCGATCTCCTGCGAGGCCGGCCTCATCCCGCGGACCCACGGCAGCGCCCTCTTCACGCGCGGCGAGACGCAGGCCATGAGCCTGCTCACGCTGGGTGGCACGGGCGAGTTCCAGCGCATCGACGGGCTCGGGCTCGAGGACAAGAAGCGCTACATCCATCACTACAACTTCCCGCCGTACTCGGTCGGGGAGACCGGGTTCATGCGCGGCCCCAAGCGCCGCGACATCGGCCACGGTGCCCTGGCCGAGCGGGCCCTGCTGCCGGTGCTGCCGGACGAGCTCGACTTCCCGTACACGATCCGCATCGTGTCCGAGATCCTCGAGAGCAACGGCTCCTCGTCGATGGCCAGCGTCTGCGGCAGCACGCTGTCGCTGATGGACGCCGGCGTGCAGATCAGCGCTCCGGTCGCCGGCACGGCCATGGGCCTCATCAAGGAGGGTGACGAGTACGTCATCCTCACTGACATCGCCGGCGTCGAGGATCACCTCGGCGACATGGACTTCAAGGTCGCCGGCACCGCCGAGGGCATCACGGCGCTGCAGATGGACATCAAGATCACCGGCGTCACCTTCGAGATCCTCACCGAGGCGCTCGAACAGGCGCGCAAGGCGCGGCTCTTCATCCTCGAGCGCATGCGCGAGACGCTTCCGGAGCCGCGCAGCGAGCTCTCCGAGTGGGCCCCGCGCATCTTCAGCATCCAGATCAACCCGGATCAGATCGGCTTGATCATCGGTAAGGGCGGCGAGACCATCCGCGGCATGACCGACGAGTTCGGCGCCGATATCGACATCCAGGAAGACGGGACGATCTTCATCTGCGCCCCGGACCAGGAGGCGGCGGAAGGCGTCATCAACCGCATCCAGTCCATGACCAAGGAGATCGAAGTCGGCGACGTGTTCACCGGGCGCGTCGTCAAGACCACCGACTTCGGCGCTTTCGTCGAGCTCAAGAAGGGCACGGACGGGCTCCTGCACATCTCGCGGCTCGGCCAGAAGGGCGAGCGCGTCAAGTCCGTGGAGGACGTCGTGAAGCGCGGCGACACCGTCACTGTCGAGGTCGTCGAGATCGACAAGGCACGCAACCGTATCGGGCTGACGCTGCTCAAGAAGCCCGACGCGGAATAACGGGAGCGGGAGACGGCCACGGAGGCCTACCGCCTCTCAACGCTGGACAACGGCTTGCGAGTGGCCACCGAGCGCGTCGCCAACGTGCGCTCGGTGGCCCTCGGGCTCTGGATCGCCGCGGGCTCGCGCCTCGAACCGCTCGAGCTCGCCGGCGTCTCCCACTTCCTCGAGCACCTGATCTTCAAGGGCTCTGCGAAGTACACGGCGTCGGACATCGCGCATGTCTTCGACGACATGGGCGCCGAGCCCAACGCCTCAACGTCCAAAGAGCACACCCTCGTCAACGTCCGCTGCCTCGACGAGGATCTGGGCACCGCCTTTGAGGTGATGTCGGAGATGGTCGCACGCCCCTCGTTCGCCGACCTCGACCAGGAGCGAGAGGTAGTGCTCGAGGAAGTGGCCATGTACGAGGACTCGCCGCCGGAGCTCATCCACGACGATCTCTGCGAGGCGGTCTTCGGCGAGCACCCTCTGGGGCGGCCGATCATCGGCCACAGCGAGACCCTGGCCCGCTGCGACCTCGACGCGGTGCGCGCCTTCCACGGTTCGCACTACGTCAACCCCGGGATCGTCATAGCTGCCAGCGGGAGCGTCGACCACGAGCGTCTCTGCGAGCTCACTGCCGCCCACTTCCGCGCTGAGCCCGGGGCGGTGATCGCGCGGCCCGCCCTGAGCCCGCCGGGCATCCGCCACGTGGCCCGCTTCAGCCGCAAGGACACCGAGCAGTACCACGTGTGCCTCGGGGGCCCGGGGCCGCGGCGCACCGACCCCGACCGTTACGCCGTCTTCGTTGTCGACACCATCCTCGGCGGCTCCTGGAGCTCGCGGCTCTTCCAGGAGGTCCGCGAGAAGCGCGGCCTCGCCTACTCGGTGTACTCCTACACGTCGCTGTACCACGACGCCGGCCTCACGGCGGTCTACTTCGGCTCGCGCGAAGAGGCCGTGGAAGAGGCCATGCGCGTGATCCTCGATGAGCTCGCCGCCATCCAGGACGGCATCGACGAGGAATCGATCACGCGTGCCCGCAACCACCTCAAGGGGCAGCTCGTGCTGAGCATGGAGAGCCCCGGTAACCGCATGCAGTCGCTCGGACGCGCCGTGCTGATGGAGCAGCCCGTGCTCACCGTCGACGAAGTGCTCGCGCACCTCGACGCGGTCACCGCCGCCGACGTCATGGTCGCGGTTCGTAAGTACTATGACCCCAAGAAGTGGTCGACGGCCTGCATCGGCCCGCGCCCGGAGCCGTTCCGGGCCGTCACCGCGGACTTCTCCTGGGAAGAGCGATAAGCGGCATGCGCCTACGGTGTCCCGCTTGTGTACGCCGAAAGAGAGGAGCGTCATGACCGGCGTCCTCGTCACCGGAGCGGCCGGCAAGATGGGTGGCCTGAGCGCCGCGACCATCGCCGCCCAGCAGGACCTCGAGGTCGTTGCTCTCGTCGACCCCAGAGGCGGAGCCGCCGCGGGCGGGGCGCCCTGCTTCAAGAGCGTCGACGAGGCGCTCGCCCTGACCTCGCCGCAAGCGGCGCTGGAGTTCAGCGTCCCGGGCGCCGTGTTCGCCAACACGCGGGCGCTGCTCGAGGCCGGCGTACCCACCGTGGTGGGCGCCACCGGCCTGCGCGACGAGGAGGTCGAGGAGCTGCGCGCCGCGGCGGCCTCCCGCGGCGTGGGTCTCGTGATCGCGCCCAACTTCGCCCTCGGGGCGGTGCTGCTCATGCAGTTCGCGCGCCAGGCGGCCCGCTACTTCGAGCACGCCGAGGTCGTCGAGTTGCACGATGCCGGCAAGCTGGACGCGCCGTCGGGCACAAGCCTGCGTACGGCGCGTCTCATGGCCGCGGAGCCGGGTTCCGCGCTGCGCGACCTGCCCGGCGGCGAGCAGCCGTCGCGCGGCCTCGCCGCCGACCGGGTGCGCATCCACAGCGTGCGCCTGCCCGGCCTCGTGGCGCACCAGGAGGTCCTCTTCGGCGGCGCCGACGAGCTCCTCACCCTGCGCCACGACTCTTTCTCGCGGCAGTCGTTCATGAGCGGCGTGTTGCTCGCCCTGCGCCGCGTGGTCGACCTCAAGGAGACCGTGGTGGGCCTGGAGAACCTTCTCGATTGAGACCTGTCAGCGCCGCTTCCGGGAGTCTGATGTGACCGAGAGCCTGGGTACGATCCTCACCGCCATGGTGACGCCGTTCGACGCCGACCTCGCCGTCGACCACGACAAGCTCGCGGCGCTGGCCGCGCACCTGGTCGACGATGGATCGGACGGGCTCGTCGTGGCGGGCACCACGGGGGAGTCGCCGACCCTCGACGACGAGGAGAAGACGGCTATGTTCCGCACCGTGGTCGCCGCCGTCGGAGGGCGCGCCACGGTCGTCGCCGGCACGGGCAGCAACGACACCCGCCACAGCGTCGAGCTCACCAGGGCCGCGGAGGCGTGCGGCGTGGACGGCGTGCTGGTCGTGACGCCCTACTACAACAAGCCGCCGGAGCGCGGTCTGCTGGCGCATTTCCGCGCCGTCGCCGCGGCCACCAGCCTGCCGCTGATCGTCTACAACATCCCTGGCCGCTCGGGCGTCAACCTGAATGCCGAGGCTCTGGCGACGCTGGCCGAGGTCGACAACATCATCGCCGTCAAGCAGGCCGACCCCGACCTCGGGCAGCTGCGCCGCTTGAAGGAGCTCAGCGACGTGGGTCTGTACGCTGGCAACGACGACATGCTCCTCGACGTCCTCGAGCTCGGGGGATGGGGGGGCATCTGCGTCGCCAGCCACGTCGTCGGACCGCGGCTCGCCGAGATGGCGCGGCTGGTGC
>JBAZPK010000036.1:0-16282 GCA_041648235.1 Thermoleophilia bacterium | reverse complement strand
CCATGGGCGGAACCTAGCACGATCCCGCCGTCATGTCAACCACTTTAGTGTCTACGTTATCCAGCTATCGCAGAGCCTTAACCCTGGTTATCGCGGGAAAAGGGCGCGACTCGGGCGAAAACTTCCGGCTAGACGATGACCTCGAAGGCCTCGATGGCCGTCGCCCGGCCGCCTTCCGCGGCGACGAGTACCCCGTCGAGGCGCACCGGCCCCTCGCCGACCTCGAAGCGCTGCGGCAGCTCGGTGAGAAAGCGCCGCAGGATGATGTCGGTGCGCACGCCGATCACCGAGTCCCGAGGGCCTGTCATGCCCACGTCGGTGATATACGCCGTGCCCCGCGGCAGCACGCGCGCGTCGGACGTCTGCACGTGCGTGTGCGTGCCCAGCACGGCCGTCACCCGCCCATCGAGGTACAAGCCCATGGCGACCTTCTCGCTCGTGGCCTCGGCGTGCAGGTCCACGACGATCGTGTCGGCCAGCAGGGCGGCCTCGTCGACGAGGCGGTCGATGATGCGGAACGGGGACAACCCCGTCCCCATGAAGAGCTCGCCGGCGAGGTTGATCACCGCGACCTCGGTGCCGTCCGCCGCGGGCCGCACGGTGAGGCCGCGGCCGGGGGCGCCCACGGGATAGTTGGCCGGGCGCACGATGCGATCGTCCTTCACCAGGAATGGATACACCTCTTTCTGGCGCCAGACGTGGTTGCCCGTGGTGATCACGTCCACGCCGCCCTGCAGCAGCTTGAGCGCGATCCGCTGAGTGATCCCGGAGCCGTTGGCCGAGTTCTCGCCGTTGACGATCACGAAGTCGACGGTCCGCTCACCCCGGTAGCCGGGGAGCCACTGGAGGAGGGCGTCGCGCCCCGGCTGCCCGACGATGTCGCCGACGAAAAGGATGTTCATCGCGCGCGGCCTCCCTCGGAGGGATCCGCCGGCGGCAGGGCGCTCAGCCGCCGGCGATGAGCTGTACGGCGCGCTCGGCGGCGCGCAGCAGCGGCTCGGGGAACAGGCCCACGGCCAGTACCCCGAGAGCCGCCAGGCTCACGGCGGTGCCGACCCCGAGCTGCGAGGTGTGGGGCTCGGCCTCGACCTCCATGCCCTCCGCGGCCTCGCGGAAGTACAGGTACCAGACGACGCGCAGGTAGTAGAAGGCGGACACGGAGCTCATGACGACGGCGACGATGGCCAGCCAGGTGAGGTCGGCGCGGACGACGGCGGTGAACAGGTAGAACTTGCCCCAGAAGCCGGCGGTCGGCGGGATGCCGGCCAGCGACAACATGAGCAGAGCCATGAGGAGCGACGGCCACGGCATGCTGCGCCCCAGGCCGGCGACCTCGTCGAGGGTGTAGCCGTACTTGCGCCGGCTGCGGATCCAGATGAGCACGCCGAAAGCCCCGAGGTTCATGAAGGCGTAGGCCGTGAGGTACAGGAGGATGGCGCTCACGCCCAGCGGCTCGCCGGCCTTGCCGGCGGCGATGAGGCCCAGGGTGAGGTACCCCGCGTGCGCGACGCTCGAATAGGCCAGCATGCGCTTGAGGTTGCGCTGCGGCAGGGCGAGGACGTTCCCGATCACCATGGTGAGCACGGCGAGGATCGTCATCGTGTGCGTCCACGTCGCCCACTCCACGCCGCCGGCCAGCACGAAGAGCTTCGCGAAGGCGACGAACGCCCCCGCCTTGACGCCGGTGGACATGAAGGCCGTGACCGGCGTGGGGGCGCCCTCGTACACGTCCGGCGCCCAGTTGTGGAAGGGCACCGCCGAGATCTTGAAGCCGAATCCGGTGACCACGAGCACGAAGGCCACGACGAGCAGGCCGCGGGCGTCGGCCGGCAGGCCGGCGAGCCCGGCGGCGATGCCTTTGTACGAGGTCTGTCCTGTGGCCGCGTACACGAGGGCGAGGCCGAAGGCCAGGATGGCCGACGAGAAGGCGCCGGTGACGAAGTACTTGATCGACGCCTCGCCGGAGCGCGCGTCGCGCCACAGATAGCCGGCCAGGATGTAGGTGGGCAACGACATGAGCTCGAAGGCGACGAAGAAAGCGATCACGTCGGTGCTGATGGCCATCCCGATCATGCCGGTGACGACCAGGAGAAGAAGCCCGTAAAACTCGCCTCTCGCGGCCTTGCGGCGCGCCAGGTACGCGTCCGACAGCATGATGGCGAGGACGCCGATGACCGCGAACAGCACGACGCAGAAGGCGGCGTACCGATCGAGCCCGACCATCCCGGAGAAGCCCAGCTCGGGCTGGCGGCGGTCCCACTGGAGACCGGCGTCGACCCGTACCCACTGGCCGAGGGCGACGGCGGCGGCGGCGATCAGGCCCGCCGCGGCGATCCAGGCGAGCACGCCCTTGCGAGCGCTGAAGAGGTCGACCAGGAAGACGAGGATGGCGGCCGCGGCCACCACCAGGCCGGGCAGGATGACGACGATCGTGTTGTTGGCCTGCATCTAGAACAGCCCCCTGGTCACGTCGAGCAGCTGCGCCAGCCCGTGCGTCTGCGCGCTCTGCAGTGACGGCGTGACCTTGTCGAGGATCTCCTGCACCGGCACGTGCAGGAAGTTCAGGAACGTGGTGGGGTAGACGCCGGCCCAGACCACGAAGACGACCAGCGGCACGAGCGTGGCGACTTCACGGGCGCTGAGGTCGCGCAGGCTAAAGGACGGCTTGACGGCGTCGTCGCCGCGGTCGTTGAACATCGTGCGCTGGAACATCCAGAGCAGGTACGCGGCGGCCAGGATGACGCCGAGGGCGGCGATGGCCGCCAGCGAGTGCGAGTACTCGAACAGGCCGAGGAGGCTGAGGAACTCGCCGGCGAAGCCGCTCAGCCCCGGGAGGCCGGCCGAGCCTAAGGCGAAGAAGAGGAGGAAGCCGGCCAGCACCGGCAGCGGCGTGGCCAGCATGCCCATGTCGGCGATCAGCCTGGTGTGGGTGCGCTCGTAGAGATAGCCGACCATGAGGAAGAGGGCGCCGGTGAGCAGCCCGTGGCTGAACATGACGAGGATGGCGCCCTCCATGCCGGCGGCGTTGCCCACGAGCGCGATCGAGGCGAAGATGCCCACCGTGACGAAGCCCATATGGCTCACGCTCGAGTAGGCGACGAGCTTCTTGAGGTCCTTCTGGACCATCGAGACGAGGGCGCCGTACACGATGGCGATGACCGAGAGCACCACCACGTAGGGGATGAAGGTCACGGCCGCGTCGGGGAAGAACGGCAGGCAGAAGCGCAGGATGCCGTACCCGCCCATCTTCAGGAGCACGCCGGCCAGGATGACGGAGCCGGCGGTGGGGGCTTCGACGTGCGCGTCGGGGAGCCAGGTGTGCACCGGGAACATGGGCACCTTGATGGCGAAGGCGACGAAGAAGGCGAGGAAGGCCCAGAACTGGAGGCCGTACGGATACACCTGGCGGCTGAGCTCCTGGATGTTGAAGGTGAGCGCCCCGGCCGCGTCGTTGACGTGGTACACGACGACGATGATCGCGACCAGCATCAGCAGGCTGCCGACCAGCGTGAAGAGGAAGAACTTGATGGCGGCGTAGACGCGCCGCGGCCCGCCCCAGATGCCGATGATGAAGTACATCGGCACCAGCATGGCCTCCCAGAACACGTAGAACAGGAAGAGGTCGGTGGCCGTGAACACGCCGACCATGCCCACCTGCAGGAGCAACAGCGAGATGAAGAAGCCCATCTCGCGGTCCTTGATGTAGTTCCAGCTCCCGATGATGACGATGAAGCCGAGCAGGGTCGTGAGGAACAGGAGCAGTGCGGCGATGCCGTCGACGCCCATCCCGTAATGGATGTTGAACAGCGGGATCCAGGTGACGTCCTCGACGAACTGCATCCCCGAGGCCCCGGTATCGAAGACGATCATCAGCCACGTGGCCAGGGCGAAGGCGACGACCGTCACCACCAGCGCGATGGCCTTGTAGACACCCGGCTTACCCCGCCCGACGAGCAGCATGAGCAGCACGCCCGCCAGCGGCAGGAAGGTGATCACCGAGAGGATGGGGAAGCCGATCTGGTCGCTCCAGGTCATGTCAGGCCCCCCAGAACCAGGCGAGGACGATCACCAGCGCGAGCATCCCGGCGAAGATGGACAACGCGTAGTTCTGCACGCGGCCGGTCTGGAGCGGGCGCAGACCCTGGCCGAACAGGTCCCAGAGCCGGGCCAGGCCGTTGACCGCGCCGTCGATGACCTTGACGTCGAAGAAGGTCCACAGCCAGCCGGCGAAGCCGATCGTGCTGCGGATGGGCGCCACCTCGTAGATCTCGTCCATGTACATCTTGTGCAGCGAGGCCTCGTAGGCGAGCGGGAAGCGGTCGGCGATGCGGCCGGGCACGTCGGTGCGCCGGATGTAGAGCTGGTAGGCGACGTAGACACCGAGCAGCGCCACGAGGACCGAGAAGAGCATGAGGCCGCCGCCCTCGCCGAGCCACACGAACTCCTCGTGCTCGACGTCGAAGAAGACGGGCTCGAGGAACGTGTGGATCCAGCCCGACTCCGGGGGCCAGCCCGCCACGGCGCCGAGCACGGCCGAGGGGATGGCGAGCAGCAGCAGCGGCACCGTCATCACCTTCGGCGACTCGTGGATGTGGTGCTGCACCTCCTCGGAGGCGCGGCACTCGCCGAAGAAGGTCATGAAGATGAGGCGGAAGGCGAACACCGCCGTGAGGAAGGCGGTGAGAATGCCGACCGCCCAGACGATGTAGTGGCCGCCGACGAAGGCGCCGCCGAGGACCTCGTCCTTGGCCCAGAAACCGGCGAACGGGAAGACGCCGATGAGGGCGATGGCGCCGACGAGCATCGTCCAGAAGGTGACCGGGATGCGTTTGCGCAGCCCGCCCATCTTGCGCATGTCCTGTTCGCCGCCCATGGCGTGGATCACCGAGCCCGAGCAGAGGAACAGGAGGCCTTTGAAGAAGCCGTGGACGAAGAGGTAGAAGATCCCGGCCGCCCAGGCCCCGGCGCCGAGCGCCAGGAACATGAACCCGAGCGACGAGACGGTGGAGTAGGCGATCACCTTCTTGATGTCGTTCTGGGTGATCGCGATGTACGCCGAGTAGATGGCCGTGAACGTGCCGATGACCATCACCACGAGCATCGCCACGTCCGAGTGGATGAAGAGCGGGTACGAGCGCGCGACCATGTACACGCCGGCGTTGACCATGGTCGCGGCGTGGATGAGGGCGCTGACCGGCGTGGGGCCCTCCATGGCGTCCGGAAGCCACACGTGCAGGGGGAACTGGGCGCTCTTGCCCACGGCGCCGGTGAACAGCAGCAGGCAGATCCAGAGCAGGGTCCCGGCGCCGATCATCTCGCCCTTCTCGAACACCCCGGTGAACTGCAGGGTGCCCGTGGTGACGAAGATGAGGAACATGCCGAGGGTGAAGCCGAAATCGCCCACGCGGTTGACCAGGAACGCCTTCTTGCCCGCCTGGCTGGCGCTCTTCTTGCCGAACCAGAAGCTGATGAGCAGGTAGGAGCACAGGCCCACGCCCTCCCAGCCGAGGAAGAGCAGCAGGTAGTTGTTCGCGAGGATGAGCACGAACATCGTGAACATGAACAGGTTGAGGTAGGCGAAGAAGCGGTAGTAGCCGCCGTCGCCGTGCATGTAGCCGATCGAGTAGTAGTGCACGAGCATGCCGATGATGCCGACCACGAGCAGCATGACGCCGGTGAGGGTGTCGACCTGGAAGCCCCAGGTGACCTCGAAGCGCCCGGCGGCCATCCAGGTGAAGGCGTTCCAGACGAACGGCTCCTCGTGGTGGCGCACGACCCACTCGAAGGCATAGATCGAGAGCACAGCCGTGGCGGAGACCATGGCCACGGGCAGGAGGTGCGCCCTGGCGCCGAAGCGCTTGCCGACCAGCAACGTCACGACGAAGCCGAACAGCGGCAGGAGCACGATGAGCGCGACGGCGATCTTCATGTACGGGGTGACCTCCACGAGCCCTCCTGCTAGCCCTTGAGCTCGTCGAACCGGTCGGCCTGCACGGTCCGCTTGTTGCGGTAGTTGGCGATCACGATGGCCAGCCCGACTGTGACCTCGGCGGCGGCCAGCGTGATGATGAACAGCGCGAACAGGGAACCGGCGCCCTCGGAGCCGCCGCGGAACTGGGCCGCGGCGACGAGCGCGATATTGACGGCGTTGAGCATCAGCTCGAGGCACATGATCACGAGGATCACGTTGCGGCGCGCGAGCGCCCCGTAAGCGCCGATGCAGAAGAGCAGCACGGCGAGCGTGAGCCACCAGTAGAGCGGGTTCACGAGCCCTCCTCTTCCCGACGCGCGAGCACGATGGCGCCGATCATCGCCGCGAGCAGCACGAGCGAGACGAGCTCGAAGGGGAACACATAGCGGTCGAACAGGAGCCTCGACAGTGCCTTGACCCCCGGATTGAGCGCCTTCTCGCCGACGTCGCCGATGTCGGCCGTGACCAGCACCGCGGTGAGCACGGCCGCTACGGCCACGGCGAGCGGGGCCGCGAAGACGGCCTGGCGGTTGAAGAAGAGCGCGTAGCCGCCCTCCTGCATCTCGGTGAGCATGATGGCGAAGATGATGACGATGGAGATGGCCCCCACGTAGACCAGGATCTGGACGATGGCGACGAGCTCGGCGTTGAGGAGCGCGTATGCGAAGGCCACACCCAGGAAGCAGAAGACCATGCTCACGGCGGAGTACATGATCTTCTTGAAGACGACGACGCCGAGGCCGCAGACCAGCACCCAGGCGGCGACGATGACGAAGAGCCAGGGATGGAAGTCGCCGCCCGGCATCAGGCGCGCTCCTCGGGATCGTCGAGGGTGATCGGGTCGGCCTTGATCGGCGCCCAGGTCCAGCCGCGGCCGAGCTCGGCGTCCCGCACGTTCGGCACCAGGTCCTTGACCGTCTCCCGCAGCGGGTCGACGCGGCGCGGCTCGCGCACGTAGAGGGACTCGCGCGCCAGAGTCGTACGGCTGAAGCCGGCGAGCTCGAAGAAGTCGGTCTGCTCGAGAGCGTCGTACGGGCAGACCTCCACGCACTCGCCGCAGAAGATGCAGCGGCTCTCGTCGAGGTCGTAGCTGGTCAGGAGCCGCGGGTTGGTCTCGATCGAGCCCGTGGGGCAGGTCTCGGCGCACTTGCCGCAGGAGACGCAGCCGACCGTCTGGAGGGGCAGGTTGTCGGCCGTCGAGACGATGGTGTCGAAGCCCCGGCCCATCTGGTCGTAGCAGTTCGAGCCGACCTCCATGCGGCAGACGCGCACGCAGCGGCCGCAGTTGATGCAGCGGTTGGGCTCGCGCATGATGAAGTCGTGGCGGAAGTCGGCGGCGTAATCGTGTGACTGGCCGCCGTGGAAGCGGTTCTTGAAGACCTCGTACTCGATGCCATAGCGCTGCAGGTCGCACTTGCCGCTGGCCGGGCAGTAACACTGGAGGCACAGGTCGGCGCCCCGGACCGCCTCGTCCTCACTGAAGCCCAGCTCGACTTCGCTGAAGTCGGCGCGTCGCTCTGCGGGCGCGAGCCTGGGCATCTCGGCCGGTGGGCTCGGGTGGGTGACATCGGTCGTCATGTCGATGAAGGCCGGCTCGATCT
Organism: Thermoleophilia bacterium; assembly: GCA_041648235.1. Taxonomy (GTDB): domain Bacteria; phylum Actinomycetota; class Thermoleophilia; order UBA2241; family UBA2241; genus CAIXSE01. Next base: position 8,710 of record JBAZPK010000036.1, on the reverse strand, counting down.
CCGCCATTCGCGAGATGCGAGGATCGAGGTCCGTCTTGGCGGTGAGGGCGGTGAAGAAGGGCAGCTCCTCGAGCTCGGCGAGGCCCCTGGAGACCGCGGCCATGTCCTCGCCGCGGAGGAAGGCGTCGATGCTCCAGGCGGCCTTCTTACCCTGGGCCACCGCCTCGATGACGTTCGGGGCGCCGAGGACGGCGTCCCCGCCCGCGAAGATGCGCGCCTCGGCGGCCTGGAAGGTCCGCTTGTCGACGGCGATGGTGCCGGCGGCGGTGCGCTGCACGCCCTGCTCCGGGCTGGTGCCGCCAAGCTCCGGGGACCCGCCGACCGCCACGATGATCTCATCGCACGCGATGACGGAACGGGAACCGTCGACCGGCACCGGCTGGCGGGCTCCGGATGCGTCGGGCTCGCCGAACCGCACCTGCTGGACCTCGAGGCCGGCGACGCGGCCGTCGTCGCCCGTGACGACACGCACCGGCGCGATCTGGAACTCGAACCTGACGCCTTCCGCCTCGGCGGCCTCGACGTCTCCGGGGAAGGCCGGCATCTCGTCGCGCGAGCTCCAGTACAGGCAGCTGACGTCTCGCGCGCCCGTGCGGAGCCCGGCACGAGCCGCGTCCACGGCCGTGGGGCCACCGCCGACGACGACGACCCGCTCGCCGACCCGCACGTCGCCGCCCAGCTCCAGATCGCGGAGGAGATCGCCCCCGGCGATCACGCCCTCGGCGTCTTCGCCGGGGATCCCCATGGCCTTGGAGCCGGAGGCGCCCAGCGCCAGGAAGACCGCGTCGTAGCCCTGCTCGAAGAGATCCTCCAGCTGGAAATCGGCGCCGAGGCGCGAGTCGACCTGGAGCTCGACGCCGAGGCGCCAGAGGACGTTGAGCTCCTTGTCCATGACGTCGCGCGGCAGCCGATAGCCGGGGATGCGGTACCGCAGCATGCCGCCAGGCTTGGGAAGCGCCTCGAAGACCCTGACCGCGTGGCCCTCGAGCCGGGCGTAGAAGGCGGCGGCGAGGCCGGCCGGCCCGGCGCCCACGACGGCGAGGCGCTTGCCGGAATCGGGCTTCGGCTCGACCGGCAGCAGCAACTCGCCGTTCTGCTCCTCATCGAGGCACTGATCGCCCATGAAGCGGTGAAGCTGGCAGATCGTGATCGGCGCCTCGACGAGCTGCCGCCGGCAGGGCGACTCACAGGGCCGCGGGCAGACGCGCCCCAGGATCGCTGGGAACGGCAGGTCCTCGCGCAGCTTGCGGACGCCGTTCTTGTAGTCCTTGTGGGCGATGTAGTCGAGAAACTGGGGGATCTTGATGTGCGTCGGGCAGGCGTCGCGGCAGGGCGGGGTGCAGAACGAATTGTGGTCGCTGAGCAGCAGCTCGAGGTAGAGGTGGCGCATGCTTCGCGCACGCTCGGTGTTGGTGCGCACGACCATGCCCTCCGTCGCCATGGCGGTGCAACTGGCCGTGAGCTTCCGGGCGCCTTCGATCTCGACGATGCAGATGCGACAGGCGGCGATCGCCGGCAGGCGAGGCTCGTAGCACAGGGTCGGGATGTGGACGCCCGCCTTCTGCGCCGCCACGAGGACGGTGTCACCACGGTCGCAGACGACCTCCTGCCCGTCGATGGTCAGGGAGACCGTATCCGGCCGCGGCGGCCGGCGCGTGATGTCGTCGCTCGTGGTAGCCATGCTCTGGCTCAGCCCTTCTGCCCGGCGACAGGCTGCTCGATGCCCGAACGGACCTTGACGGCGCCGAACTTGCAGACCTGGCGGCAGGTGTCGCACTTGATGCACTCGGCGGGGTCGATGACGTGCGGCTGCTTCTTCTCGCCGCTGATGACGCTGGTGGGGCACTTCTTGGCGCACAGCGTGCAGCCGGTGCAGGCCTCGGGGTCGATGTAGTAGGTGATGAGGGCCTTGCAGTGGCCGGCGGGGCAGCGCTTCTCCCGGATGTGCGCTTCGTACTCGTCACGGAAGTAACGGAGCGTCGTCATCACGGGGTTGGGGGCGCTGCCGCCGAGGGCGCAGAGCGTGCCCTCCTCGACGTAGTCCGAGAGTTCCTCGAGGAGATCGATGTCGCCCTCGCGGCCGAGGCCCTCGGTGATGCGGTCGAGAGTCTCGAGCATGCGCTTGGTCCCCAGCCGGCAGGGCACGCACTTGCCGCAGCTCTCGGCGACGGTGAAGTTGAGGAAGAACCTGGCGAAGTCGACCATGCAGGTGGTGTCGTCGACCACGACCATGCCGCCGGAGCCCATCATGGCTCCGTGGCGGAGGAGGTTCTCAAAGTCGATCGGCTCGTCGAGAGGGAGGCGGGCAGGCAACCTCCGGACGGCCCGCCGAGCTGCACGGCCTTGTACTCGCGCCCGGGCTGCATGCCGCCGCCGATGTCGAAGATGACGTGGCGGAGCGTGGCGCCCATGGGCACCTCGATGAGGCCCGTGTTCACGATCTTGCCGGTGAGGGCGAAGATCTTGGTGCCCTTGCTCGTCTCCGTGCCCATCGCCGCGAAGGCCTCGGCGCCGTTGTTGATGATCCACGGCACGCTGGCGAAGCTCTCGACGTTGTTGAGGTCTGTGGGCTGGCCCCAGAGGCCGTGGGCCACCGTGCGGATGTGCTTGCCGCGCGGCATCCCGCGCTGCCCTTCGATGGAGGCCGTGAGCGCCGTGGACTCGCCGCAGACGAAGGCGCCGGCGCCCTCGTTGACGCGGATGTCGAAGCTGAAGCCCGAGCCGAGGATGTCGTCGCCGAGGAGGTTGTGCTCGCGTGCCCGCGCCATCGCGTGGCGCAGGCGTGCGACGGCCAGCGGGTACTCGTGGCGGACGTAGATGTACCCCTCCACCGGCCCGACGCCGGCGCCGATGGCGAAGGCGGCGATGAGCATGCCTTCGATGACGCTGTGCGGATTGTCCTCGAGCACGGCGCGGTCCATGAACGCGCCGGGGTCGCCCTCGTCGGCGTTGCAGATGATGTAGTGCATCTCGCCCGGGTTGCCGCGGCAGAAGCGCCACTTCTTGCCGGTGGGGAAACCGCCGCCGCCGCGGCCGCGGAGGCCGCTCTGTTCGACTTGGGCGATCACGCCTTCGGGGTCCTCCTCGCCGAGGACCTTGCCCAGGGCCTGGTAGCCGCCGCGGGCGAGGTAATCGTCGAGGGAGAGCGGATCGATGAAGCCGTTGATGGCGCGCACGATGCGGCGTTGCTGCGCGTAGAACGGCACGTCCTTCTCGAGCGGGACACGCGTCTCGCTCACCGGGTCCTTGTAGAGCAGCCGCTCGACGACGTCGTCGTTGACGACACTCGTCTCGATGATCTCGGCGATGTCCTTGGGCTTGAGCCGCGGGTAGAACACGCCCCGCGGATGGACGACCACGATGGGGCCCTCGTGGCAGAGACCGTGGCAACCGGTCTCGACGACCCGGACCTTGTCGCTGAGGCCGCGGTTCTCCAGCTCGTCGGCGATCGCCTGGGTGAGCGCCGCTCTGCCGGAGGCGTCGCAGGTCGTCCCGGCGCACACGCGGATCTTGAGCGTGTCCTCCGAGCCGGTGGTGGCGTTGGGGTCAAACGCGCGCGCCAGGGCATCCTGGATGCGGGTGGCGCGGTCTTCGGCTTGGCTTGTCAGAGTGGCGGCCATGTCAGGCCTCCTCTTCACGACGGAGTTCGCGGACGATCTTGCGTGCCTCGTCAGGGGTAAGCCGACCGAATGTCTCCTCTTCACCCAACCGCACGGCGGGCGCCAAGGCGCAGGCGCCGATGCAGTTCACGGTCTGCAGCGTGAAGAGCCCGTCGGGCGTCGTGCCGCCCACGTCTATCCCCAGCTCCGACGCGAAAGCGTCGATCAGGAGCGGGGCGCCGGCCACGTGACAGGCGGTGCCCACACACACGCTCAGCACATGCTTGCCGACCTTGGAGAAGCGGAACATGTTGTAGAAGCTCGCGACGCCGTAGATCTGCGAGAGCGAGATGCCTGTCTCGAGGGAGACCGACTGGAGCGCGAGGCGCGGCAGATACCCGTACACCTCCTGCGTGTTCTGGAGCATGGTGACCAGCCCGGTGCCGTGCTCATGGTGATCGTCGAGCACGGCCCGCAGCGCCGCGAGATCGACACCCTCCTGGGCCGCCAGGCGGACCTCGGCGATGCGCGCCGCCTTGGGCACCGGCAGCTCGTACTTGCTGATGGAGTTGACGCGGATCACCTGCACCGGGCAGTTGCTCTCGCAGAGCGTGCAGGCGCGGCAGCGCGGATCGCCGCTGGCCGGGTCGATGACCACGCGGAAGAGGCCGCGGCTGCGCTCCGGTAGCCGCTCGCGCTCCTCGGGGTACTGCACGGTGATCTTCTTCATCGGCAGGTGGCGGATGGTGGTCCGCATGGCCTTGAACATGCCAAGCATCAGGCGTTCACCACCGGGAGGCTCTGACGCTGCTTGCGCAGGCGCCATTTGAGGATCGGATCGAAGAGGCCGACGAAGGCGAGGAACGCCACCCAGCCGAACACCGCCATGCCGACCCGCCACTGCGGCACCCAGAGGATGACCGCGGCCACGGCGAGGATGTTGACGAGGCCCAGCGGGATGAGGATCTTCCACGCGAAGCCCATGAGCTGGTCGACCTGGAGGCGCGGCAACGAGAGCCGCACCCAGACCAGGAGGTACACGAGGACGTAGGTCTTGACGAGGAACCACACGACCGGCAGCCAGGAGACGCCCCAGAGGCGGATGGCGTCCTCAAAGGGGCCGTGCCAGCCGCCGAAGAAGAGCGTGACGGCGACCATCGACATGATGGTCATGCCGGCGTACTCGTTGAGGAAGAACATGCCGAAGCGCATCCCCGAGTACTCCGTACCGTAGCCCGACACGAGCTCGGACTCCGACTCCGGAAGGTCGAACGGACCACGGTTCAGCTCCGCGATGGAGGCGATGTAGAAGATGAGGAAGGTGAACGGGGCGTAGAAGATGATCCACTTGTAGCCGGCCTGGGCGGCGACCACGTCGCTGATGCGAAGCGAGCCGACCGCCATGGCGATGACGAGCAGCCCGAGGATCATGGGGATCTCGTAGCTGATCATCTGCGCCGCGGCGCGCAGGGCGCCGACCAGCGAATATTTGTTCCGCGAGGACCAGCCACCAAGCAGGATCGCCATCGTCGTGAAGCTCGTGATGGCGACGACGAAGATGAGCCCGACGTCGAGATCGGCGGCCATGAGACCCTTTGTGTAGGGCACGACGATCTGGATGGCAACGGCGCCGATCATCACCATGACGGGCGCCAGCGTGAACAGGTACGGGTCGGCGAGGCTGGGCCGGAAGTCCTCCTTGCCCATCATCTTGAAGGCGTCGGCGACGCTCTGCAGCACGCCGTGGGGGCCGGTCCGGTTGGGGCCATGGCGGTCCTGCATGAAGGCCAGGGCGCGGCGCTCGAAGACGATGTTGGCGAGCGCCGCCACGAACACCACCACATAGGCGATGACGACGAACAGGATGGCGCGCAGGATGCCGGTCACGACGTCCATCAGCGGTCGATGCCTCCGAGGACGAGGTCGATGCTGCCCGAGATGGCCACCGCGTCGGCGATCTTGTTGCCGCTCAGCAATTTGGGGAAGAGCTGCAGGTTGCAGAAGCAGGGGTCGCGGAACTTGAGCCGGTACGGATACCGCGACCCGTCGCTCTCGATGTAGGTGCCGTACTCGCCGCGCGGGTTCTCCTGGCCTACGTAGCACGAACCGGGCGGCGGGGTGATGACGTACGGCGCCCGCAGGGAGCCGACCTGAACCGGGCCTTTCGGCAGCATGTCGAGGCACTGCTCGATGATCTTCACCGACTCGCGAAGCTCGTTCATCCGCACGCGATAGCGATCGAAGATGTCGCCGTGGCTCTCGGTGCAGACCTCGAAGTCGAGCTCGGGGTAGACCGAGTAGGGCCGCGTGCGGCGCAGGTCGTGCGCGACGCCCGAGGCGCGCGCGTTCGGGCCAGTGATGCCGTAGTCGATCACGTCCTGCTGGGTGATGACGCCCTTGCCCATGCAGCGCTGCAGGAAGATGGCGTTGTCGTCGACGAGCGCTTCGTACTCGGCGATGAGCTTCGGCATCTTCTTCATGAAGGCGCGGCACTTCTCGACCCAGCCGTCGGGGAGGTCGTAGCGCACGCCCCCGAAGCGAAAATAGTTGAACATCATGCGCGCGCCGCTGAGCTCTTCCAGAAGGTCGAGGATGACCTCGCGGTCGCGGAACATGTAGAAGACCATCGCCGTGCCGAGCGGCGCGAGGTCGGCGGTGAACGTGCCGACCGCGACCAGGTGGCTGGCGATGCGGCTGAGCTCGCCGGTGATGACGCGGATGAACTCCGCCCGCCGCGTCGGCCGGATGCCGGCGAGCTTCTCGACCGTCATCACGTAGCCCCACTCGCAGTTCATGCTGGCCACGTATTCGGTGCGGTCGACGATGGGGATGTACTGGAAGTAGGTGCGCTTCTCGGCGAGCTTCTCCTTGCAGCGGTGCAGGTAGCCGATCACCGGGATGACGTCCTTGACGAGCTCGCCGTCGAGGGTGACCACCAGGCGCAGCACGCCGTGGGTGGACGGATGCTGCGGCCCCATGTTGACGACGATCTCGTTGAACTCGAGGCCCTCGACGTTGGAGCCCTCGCCGCGCGCATTCGCTTCGTCGATGCGCCGCAGGGCGAGCTTGACGGCCTCGTCCGGCGCCGCTGCCGCGAACTGGTCAGGCATTCGGGTGGTTCTCCACCAGGTCGACGTAGTCCTTGCGCAGCGGATGGCCGACGAAGTCGTCCTTGAGCAGGATGCGGCGCAGGTCGGGGTGGCCCAGGTAGGTGATGCCCATCATGTCCCACGACTCGCGCTCGTGCCAATCGGCAGCCGGCCAGACGGCGACGACCGAGTCGACCTCGGGCGTGGCGCGCGGCACCTCGACGTGCAGCTCCAGATACGTGTTGGTCTTCCAGCTATAGACGTGGTACACGCTCTCGAACGCCGTGATCCGATCGATTCCGGCGACCCAGTTGAGCGTCTCGTAGCCCACCTCGGGGTCGCCCTTGAGACGCTGCGCCAGATCGCGCAGGCGGGCGCGGTCGCAGCTCGCGACGACCGTGTCGGGCTGCTGGACGTGCACATCGTGCAGGTCGGCGCCGAACTCCTCCGTGAGGCGCGCGGCGATGGCACCGATGGCCATGGGGTTGGTGCTGATCTCGAGAGCCACGCCGCTCAGGCCTCCCTGCCGTCGCCGGCCGGGGCCTGCGGGACGAACGAGTGCTGCTGGATCTTCTCCTGCAGTTCGAGCAGGCCCTGGAAGAGGGCCTCGGGGCGCGGCGGGCAGCCCGGGATGTAGACGTCGACGGGGACGATCTTGTCGACCCCGTTGACGACGTTGTAGCCGTCGTAGAAGGGCCCGCCGCTGTTGGCGCAGGCGCCCATGCTGATGACCCATTTGGGTTCCGACATCTGCTGGTAGAGACGCTCGAGCACCGGCGCCATCTTCTCGTTGACGGTACCGGCGACGATCATGAGGTCGCACTGGCGCGGCGTGGGCCGGAAGACCTCCATGCCGTAGCGGGCGACGTCGAAGCGCGCGAAGCCCGAGCTGAGCATCTCGATGGCGCAGCAGGCGAGGCCGTACGTGAACGGGAAGACCGAGTGCGAGCGCGCCCAGCTGAAGATGAAGTCGGCGGTGGTGGTGATGACGTTGGGCTCGCTGAAGTGCTCGAGCTTTGGGTACCGCATCTTGGAGCGGCCCGGGACCCGATCGGTCATGCCCACTCCAGCGCGCCCTTGCGCCACGCGTAGAGGAGGCCGAAGCCGAGGACGGCGATGAACAGCAGCATCTCGACGAACCCGGCGGTGCCCAGGGCGCGGAACGTGATCGCCCACGGGAACAGGAAGATCGCTTCCACATCGAACACCAGGAAGAGAAGGCCGAACACGTAGTACCGCACCGCGAACGGCGCCCACGGGTTGCCGACCGGCGGGATGCCGCACTCGTACGGAGCCAGCTTCTCGGCGCTCAGGTGCTGCGGGTTGAGGAGCTTGGAGAAGAGCAGGATGAGCACGACCAGCGCACCGCCCGCGGCGATGAACAGCCAGACATAGATCCAGTTGGTGAGGTATGTGTTCGTCATCAGATGATCGAGGGCGCGCCGTGAGACAGCCCGAGCCGCGCCACTCGTCCGGCGAACTCTACCAAAGGCGAGGCGCGCCGTGCAACTCGCCGCGAGACTGCGGGCGGTAGCGTCGATTCATGCCCTCATGCAGGTATTTTACCACAGACTCGGGGCGGCGTGGCCCGGCGCGCGGCGGCACGCGGAGTGCGCACCGGGGGCCGCGTTGATTTCACCACGCCGGCACCCTACGATGGGAAGGACCGTCACCTCGCAGAGGGAAGCTCGCGTGAACATCGGCCCCATGGAGATCGTCATCGTGCTCGTGCTAGCGCTGCTCGTCTTCGGCCCCAAGCGCCTGCCGCAGGCCGGGCGCAGCCTGGGCCGGGCGGTGCGCGAGTTCAAGAAGGCGACCGACGTGGCCCGCTCCGAGCTCGGCCTCGATGAAGTGACGAAGGGCATCAGAGAGGTGAAGGGCGGCATCAGCGACATCAAGTCGAGCGCGACCATCGACCTCAAGCTCGCCGATGCCAAGCCGACAGCGTCGAAGACGGCGCCGGACCCGAGCGCGGCCGCCACGGTGGCGGCTCCCGCCGCCGCCGCAGCCGCGCCGGACACG
>JBAZPK010000035.1:0-16367 GCA_041648235.1 Thermoleophilia bacterium | reverse complement strand
AGATCGCTCGCCGCGGGATCGTGCCCGACCTGGTCACCGACCAGACCTCGGCGCACGACACGCTGAACGGCTACGTGCCCAACGGCATGTCGCTCGAGGAGGCCGTGGCACTGCGTGGCCGCGACCCCGGAGAGTACGTGCGCCGTGCCGTGGCCGGCATCGTCGTCCACGTCAAGGCCATGGTCGCTCTGCAGAAGGCCGGCGCCCATGTGTTCGACTACGGCAACAACATCCGCGGCGAGGCCAAGGCGGCCGGCTACGAGGACGCCTTCGCCTTCCCCGGCTTCGTGCCGGCCTACATCCGGCCGCTCTTCTGCCGCGGCAACGGCCCCTTCCGCTGGGCGGCGCTCTCCGGCGACCCCGCCGACATCGCCGTCACCGACGCGGCCCTGCTCGAGGCCTTCCCCGAGAACGAGATGGTCACCCGTTGGCTGCGCATGGCGGCCGCGAAGGTGCACTTCCAGGGCCTCCCTTGCCGCATCTGCTGGCTCGAGTACGGCGAGCGCGCCAGGGCCGGGCAGATCTTCAACGATCTGGTGCGCACGGGCAAGGTCAAGGCGCCGCTCGTCATCGGCCGCGATCACCTCGACTCAGGCTCCGTCGCCTCGCCGTACCGCGAGACCGAAAGCATGCGCGACGGCTCCGACGCGATCGCCGACTGGCCGATCCTCAACGCTCTCGTCAACACCGCCGCGGGCGCCAGCTGGGTGAGCTTCCATCACGGTGGCGGGGTGGGCATCGGCAAGAGCCTGCACGCCGGCATGGTCGTGGTCGCAGACGGCACCGATGCCATGGCCGAGCGCCTGCGGCGCGTCCTCACCAGCGACCCCGGGATGGGTGTCCTTCGGCATGCCGATGCCGGCTACCCGGAGGCCCTTCAGAAGGTCGCCGAATCCGGGATCGACGTGCCGATGTTGAACGCCTGACGGAGCGAGGGGCGGCACGAGGCCTGCGGCGCCTGTGGCGCCGACCATCGTGCCGCCCCGCCGCCGGTACCGACGAACGACTTGGAGGATGATGATGGACTCGCGCAAGGGACCGGCGACCACCGCGGCGACCGGCGACCAGGTCGCTCTGGATCTCGAGTTGTGCAAGGCGTGCGGCATCTGCATCGCGCTCTGCCCGGAGCGGGTGTACGACTGCGACGAGCGCGGCTACCCGGTCGTCGCGCGCGAAGAGGACTGCACCTCCTGCCTTCTCTGCGAGCTGCACTGCCCGGACTTCGCCATCGAGATCAAACGGCGGCCCAGGAAGCGCCCCGCGAAGGGCGTGGCGGTGACGCCCGAGGCCATCGCCGAAGCGCGGCGCGATCAGGTCAAGGCCGCCCTCGCCGGCGCGCCGGGAGCCTCGGGCGCGGAATGTGACACGCACGGCGAGGAGGACTGATATGCCGTCCGAAGCCATCCTCCTGCAGGGCAACGAGGCCGTCGCCGAGGGTGCGATCGCCGCCGGCGCCCGGTTCTTCGCCGGCTACCCGATCACGCCGTCCACCGAGATCGCCGAGGTGCTGGCCCAGAGGCTCCCCGAGGTCGGAGGCACGTTCATCCAGATGGAGGATGAGATCGCCTCTCTGGCCGCGGTGATCGGCGCCTCTTTGGCCGGCCAAAAGGCGCTCACCGCCACGTCCGGGCCGGGCTTCAGCCTCATGCAGGAGCTGCTCGGCTTCGCCGAGATGGCGCAGGTCCCCTGCGTCATCACCAACGTCATGCGCGGCGGCCCCTCTACCGGTCTGCCCACCGAGCCCAGCCAGGGCGACGTGATGCAGGCGCGCTGGGGCACGCACGGCGAGCACTCGGTGATCGCGCTAGTCCCCAGCTCCGTGCTCGAGTGCTATACGCTCACCGTGGAAGCCTTCAATCTGTCCGAGCGCTTCCGCACGCCGGTCGTCATCCTTTCGGACGCGCTCATCGGCCACATGCGCGAGGCCGTGGTCCTGCCGGACCCGGACGCGCTGCGGGTCGCCGAGCGCGGCGAGCCCGACTGCGAGCCCGAGGACTACGACACGGTCGCCTCGACGCTCGACAACATCCTGCCGCGGCCATCCCTCGGCTCGCCCTTCACGGTGCACGTCACCGGCCTGGTCTACAACCGCAAGAGCGGCGCTCCCGACACCGGCGACCCGGCCGCGGCCGCCGAGCTCGGCCGCTACCTGCGCGAGAAGATCTACCATCACCGTGATGCGATCGTGCAGGTGGAGGAGTACCAGATGGAGGATGCCGAGGTGGCTATCTTCGCCTACGGATCGGTGGCCCGCTCGGCGCGTGCGGTAGTCAAGTGGGCGCGGGCCCGCGGCGTGCCCGTCGGCATGGTGCGGCCCATCACCTTGTGGCCGTTCCCCACCAGCGCCGTGGAGTTCCTGTCCGAGCAGGTGCGCACCGTGATCGTGCCCGAGATGAACCTCAAGCAGATCGCCTGGGAGGTGCAAGCCGCCGTCGCCGGGCGCGCCAGGGTGGTCGACTACGGGCGCGTCGACGGCAGGCTCATCACGCCCGCCGAGATCAAGGAGCTCGTCAAGAAGGAGTTCCACTACCACAAGTGGGAGGCGTCATGAGCGCCCTCGTCGACGAGGAACGGCTCGAAGCCCCACCGGGCGACGAGTGCGCACCCCCTCGGATCACCCCGCACACCACCACCGAGATCAGGCCCTGGCTGCGCACCCCCAAGACGATCTGGTGCCCCGGCTGCTCCAACGGGACCATCACCCGGGCGCTCATCGACGCGATCATCAGCCTGAGGCTCAAGCGTGAGAAGGTGGTGGTGGTCGCCGGTATCGGCTGCAGCGGCCGCATCTCGCAGTATCTCAACGTGAGCACCGTCCACACCGCCCACGGCCGCGCCCTGGCGGTGGCGACGGGTGCCAAGCTCGCCGACCCGTCGCTCGACGTGATCGTCGTGATGGGCGACGGCGACTGCTCGGCGATCGGCGGCAACCACTTCATCCACGCCGCTCGCCGCAACATCGACCTTACGGCCCTCGTGTTCAACAACTCCATCTACGGCATGACCGGTGGCCAGATGAGCCCCACCACGCACACCGGCGACCGTTCCACAACCAGCACCAGGGGCAATGTGGAGGCGGCTTTTGACATCTGCCAGTTGGGGCACGCCGCCGGCGCGAGCTACGTGGCGCGCAGCACCGCGTGGGCGTACCGGCAGCTGGCCACCTGCATCGCCGGCGGCATCGTCCACAAAGGGTTCTCACTCATCGAGGCGATGGCCGTGTGCCCGGTGTACTACGGGCGCTTCAACCTCACCTCCGACCCCGCGGAGTTCCTGCGCAGCCAGAAGGAGCATGCCGTTCCGGCGGCCGAGTTCGAGGAGGGGGAGTCCCGCGGGCGGGAGCACTACCCGGTGGGAGTCCTGCATCACAGCGAGCGAGCCGAGCTCGGCGAGAGCCTCGCTCGCCTGCGCGCCCAGGCCCAGGAGGCGCTCCGTGGCTGAGACGACCGAGTACGCGCCGCAGCATGAGATCCGCTTCTCGGGCTCCGGCGGCCAGGGCATCCTACTGGCGGCGGCCATCGTCGCCGACGCCGCCACCGCCCTGGGCAAGCATGTCGTCCAATCGCAGACCTATGGCCCCGCCGCACGCGGCGGGGCCTCCAAGGCGGAGGTCATCGTCTCGGACGACGAGATCGACTACCCGGAGGTCGACGCCCCCGGTATCAGCTTGTGCCTCTCGCAGGCGGCCTACGACAAGTACGCCGCGGAGACGCGCCCCGGCGGGCTCGTGCTCTTCGACTCGGGGCTCGTCGACCCCGGCGGCGGCCTCGAGGGCCGCGAGCTCCACGGCCTGCCGTTCACGCAGGCGTCGGCCGAGAAGTTCGAAAAGACGGTGGTCGCCAACATCGTCGCTGTGGGTGCGCTGGTCGCGATTGCCGATCTGTTCCCCTTTGAGGCTGTCGCACAGGCGGTCGCACGCCGCGTCCCGGAACGCTTCCGGGAGCTCAACCTGAAGGCGCTCGAGCTCGGCGGCCGTCTGGCCGCCGAGCTGCGGAGAGGGTGAGGCCGTGGACCTGCTCGAACATGAAGGCAAGGCGCTGTTCGCCGGCGCCGGGCTGCCGGTCCTGCCGTCGGTCTGCGTGACGACGGTCGCCGAGGCGGAGCAGGCGGCCGCGGGCATCGGCCTGCCGGTGGTCGTCAAGGCGCAGGTCAAGATCGGCGGCCGTGGCAAGGCCGGCGGCATCCGGGTCTGCGGCACGGCCGAGGAGGTCGCGGCGGCGACCACCGACGTTCTGGCCATGACGATCTCCGGCCGCGCCGCCGAGGCCGTGCTCGTCGAGCAGGCCGTCGAGATCGAGCGCGAGATGTACCTTGCCATCTCGTCGTCTCGCGCTCATCGGGGCCCCGTCCTCATCTTCTCCCGCAAAGGGGGGATCGATATCGAGCGTGTGGCGCGTGACGCTCCCGGCGCCCTCGTGCGGCGGCCGGTGGACCCGCTCCTCGGCCTCTGCGACTATCAGGTGCGTGACGTGGTCATGGCGGCGGCGCTGGGCGACGCCACCACACCCGCCGGGCGCCCGCTCGAGCAGGAGCTGGGCGGCATCCTGCGCGGCCTCTGGCGCCTGTACCACGAACGTGATGCCACGCTCACCGAGATCAACCCGCTCGTGCTCACCAAGCAGGGGGAGCTCGTCTGCCTCGACAGCAAGGTGACCGTCGACGACAGCGCGCTCTACCGGCAGACCGACCTGGTCCCGGGCGACCCTGACGACCCGCGCGAGGCCAAGGCGAAGTCCGCCGGCCTCGCCTTCGTCGCGCTCGACGGCGACGTCGGCGTGCTCGGCAACGGTGCCGGCCTCGTGATGAGCACGCTCGACCAGATCGCGGCCGCGGGTGGGTCGGCGGCCGACTTCTGCGACCTCGGCGGCGGTGCCCGGGCCGACGTCGTGACGGCGGCGCTCGACGTGATCCTCTCCTCGGAGCGCGTGTCGGCCCTCCTCGTGAGCATCTTCGGCGGCATCACCCGTTGCGACGAGGTGGCCCGCGGCCTCATCGAGGCGTTCAGCCAGGCGCAGGTCGAGGTGCCTGTCGTCGTGCGCCTGGACGGCAATGCGGCCGCGGAAGGGCACGCCATTCTCTCCGAGGCTCAGCTCAAGGGCGTGACGATCGCGAAGGACGCGGCCGCGGCCGTGCGCATGGTCGTCGCGGCCGCCGGGGACCGGGCCGGCGCCGCGGCCGGGAGGGAGGGCTGATGGCCATTCTTGTCGACGAACACAGCCGCGTGCTGGTCCAGGGGATGACCGGGCGCGAGGGCGCCTTCCACACGGCCCGCATGCGGGCCGCCGGGTCCACGGTCGTCGCCGGCGTCTCGCCCGGCAAAGGCGGCCAGGCGCTCGACGGCGTCCCCGTGTTCAACACCGTCGCGACGGCTGTCGAGGCCACCGGGGCCGACGTCGCCGTGCTCTTCGTGCCCGCGCGCTTCGCGCGCGACGCCTTGATCGAGGCCGCCGACGCCGGCCTGCGCGTCGCCGTGTGCGTCACCGAGGGCATCCCGGTGCGCGACATGAACGAGGCGGCGGCCCACCTCGCGCGCCGCGGCACCACGCTGATCGGCCCCAACGGGCCGGGCGTCATCACACCGGGGCGTTGCAGCGCCGGCATCATGCCGGCCGGCGTCTTCCGGCCCGGGGGGGTGGGCATCGTGTCCCGCTCCGGGACGCTCACCTATGAAGTCGTCTCCGAGCTCACGCGCGCCGGCCTGGGCCAGTCGACCGGCGTCGGCATGGGCGGCGACCCCATCCACGGCGTCGGCTTCATCGAGTGCCTGGAGCTCTTCGAGGCCGACCCCGAGACCGAGGCGATCGTGATGATCGGGGAGATCGGCGGGGACGATGAGGAGCGTGCGGCGGTGTACGTGCACGAGCACATCTGGAAGCCGGTGGTCGCCTACGTCGCCGGCTTCAGCGCCCCGCCCGGAAAGAAGATGGGCCACGCCGGCGCGATCGTCGAGGGCTCCGCGGGCACTGCCCTCGAGAAGAAGGCGGCGCTCGGACGCGCCGGCATCCCCGTGGCCACGTCGCCGGCCGAGGTCGCGCCGCTGCTGGCCGGCCTTCTCGCCGCCAGGCCGGCCTGATGGGCGCCGCCTGTGACCTGCTGCTGCGCGGCGCCGGCGAGCTCGTCACGATGAGCACCCCGCGCGGCCTCGGCGTCGTCCCGGACGGCGCCCTCGCCGCGCGGGGCGGCCGCATCATCTGGGCCGGGGCCGAGGCCGACCTCATGGCCAACGTGGACGTGCCCGGCGACGCGCTCGTCATCGACGCCGAGGGCGCCTGCGTGCTGCCCGGCTTCGTCGACGCCCACACGCACCTCGTGTTCGGCGGCGAGCGCTCCGGCGAGTACGCGGCCCGCCTTGGCGGCGCCGGCTACCTGGAGATCCAGGCCGCCGGCGGCGGCATCATGGCCACGGTCCGTGGTACGCGCGCGGCATCTCTCGAGCAGCTCTCGGCGCTGGCTCACAAGCGGCTCGATTCGTTCGTCAGGTGCGGTACGACGACGCTCGAGGCCAAGACGGGGTATGGGCTCTCGCTCGACGACGAGCGCCGGATGCTGCAGGCGGCGAAGACGCCGCACGCGACGCGGCGCGTGCACACGCTGCTCGCCGCGCACTCGACGCCCGAGGAGTACGCCGGCCGCGACGACGAGTACATCAGCCTCGTCTGCGGCGAGATCCTGCCGGCGCTCGCCGCTGAAGCCCGGTTCGTCGACGTGTTCTGTGACCAGGGTGCCTTCACCGTGAGCCAGTCGCGCCGCGTGCTCGAGGCGGGCGCGGCGCTCGGGCTGCGGGTAAAGATGCACGCCGAGGAGCTGGCGCACACGGGCGGGGCGGCGCTCGCCGCGGAGCTCGGCGCCGTCTCGGCGGACCACCTCATCTTCGCCTCGGCCGCGGACATCGCCGCCTTCGCGGCCGGTGGCACCAGTGCCGTGCTCCTGCCGGGCACCAGCTACACGCTCGGCATGCCCTACGCGCCGGCCCGGGCGATGCTGGAGGCCGGCGTCAACGTCGCCCTGGCCACCGACTTCAACCCGGGGACGTGCTACTGCGAG
Organism: Thermoleophilia bacterium; assembly: GCA_041648235.1. Classification (GTDB taxonomy): domain Bacteria; phylum Actinomycetota; class Thermoleophilia; order UBA2241; family UBA2241; genus CAIXSE01. The sequence goes on along the minus strand of JBAZPK010000035.1, from coordinate 9,323 downwards.
AATCTGCAGGTGGTGATCTCTCTCGCCTGCCAGCAGATGCGCCTGACGCCCGACGAGGCGGTGTACGCGGCCACCGTGGGCGGCGCCCGTGCCCTCGGCCTGGAGGCCGAGGCGGGCAGCCTCGAGGTGGGCAAGCGCTGCGACTTCATCCTGCTCGACGCGCAGCGCCACGAGGAGCTGCCGTATCACTTCGGCGTCAACCTCGTCACCGACGTGGTGATCGGCGGGGCGCTCGCCGTCGCCGGCGGCGCCGTGATCGCGGGAGGCGTGCCGCAATGACGCTCATCGAGTGCATCCCCAACTTTTCCGAGGGCCGGCGCCTCGACGTCGTCGACCAGATCGTCGCGGCGATCGCCGCCGCCCCGGGGGTCAGCGTCCTCGACCGTCAGAGCGACGCCACCCACAACCGCAGCGTGATCACCTTCGTCGGCGACGAGACGGCCATCGGCGAGGCGGCGCTCCGCGGCATCGGGGCCGCCGCCGAGCTCATCGACCTCAACCACCACGAGGGTGCCCATCCACGCTTCGGGGCCACCGACGTGGTCCCGTTCGTCCCTCTCCGCGCCGAGGACATGCCGCTGTGCGTGGCGGTGGCCCAGGCGCTCGCCCGCCGCGTGGCGAATGAGCTCTCCATCCCCGTCTACCTGTACGAACAGGCGGCGCGGCGGGCGGAGCACCGCGACCTGGCCACCGTGCGCCGCGGCGAGTTCGAAGGCCTGCGGGCGGCTCTGCCGGGCGACCGCGCGCGTTGGCCCGACGAGGGCGAGCCATGCCTCCATCCCACGGCGGGCGCCGTCGCGATCGGCGCTCGCGGCGCGCTCATCGCTTTCAACGTGAACCTCGAGACCGGCGACCTGGCGCTGGCTCAGCGGATCGCCCGTGAGATCCGCGAGCGCGACGGCGGCTTGCCCAGGGTGAAGGCCATCGGCCTCGCCCTCGAGGACGGCGCCGTGCAGGTCTCCATGAACCTCACCGACTACCACGTCACGTCGATGGCGGACGTCGTCGACGCCGTCGGCAGCCGCGCCGCGGAAGCCGGCGTCGCGGTGCGCGAGAGCGAGGTGGTGGGCCTTCTGCCCGAGGACGCGCTCGTGCAGCTGGCGCGGGCGCGACTCTTCGCGGTAGGGTTCGGCCGGGAGCAGATCCTCGAAGCACGCGTGCTCGACACGCTGCTGTAGCGGAGGGCAAGATGAAGATCGCCAGCATCAGGACGACGCCGCTGGCCCTGGCGTTCAAGGCGCCGTACCACTGGGCCGGACGCGTCGACCACGCCGCCGCGGTCGTGCTGGTCGAAGTCGAGACGGATGACGGCCTTGTCGGCGTCGGTGAGTCCGTGGCCGGGTTCCCGGCCGACGGTACCGTCGCGGCGCTGCAGGGCGTCGCGCCGCTGTTCGTCGGCGAGCCCGTGTTCGACGTCGAGCGGCTGGTCACTCGTGCCCGCCATCTGGGGAGCTTCAACCATACGCCGTGGCACGCCGACCTCGTCCTCGCCGGGCTCGAGATGGCGCTGTGGGACATCCTCGGCAAGGCGGCCGGCTGGCCGGTCCACCGCCTGCTCGGCGGCGCCGTGCGCGCCGAGGTCGACTACTTCGGCTTCGTGCAGGGCGACACCACCGAGGAGCTCGCCGAAGACGCCCGTGACCTCGCCGCCGCTGGCCACTCCGTCATCTACATGAAGGTCGGCCGCGGCGAGGCCGCCGACCTGCGTAACACGGCGGCCGTGCGCGAAGCGATCGGCGGCCGCCGCCTGCGGCTCGACCCCAACTGCGCCTGGAGCGTGCCCGAGGCCATCTACATGATCGGCAAGCTCCGCGAGTTCGAGCCGGAGTGGGTCGAGCAGCCGACGCCGCTGACGAGCGTCGCGGCGCTGCGCCAGGTGAAGGAGAGCGTGCCCGTGAGCATCGCCGCCGACCAGTCGGTCTTCACGCCGGCCGACGTCTACGAGATCTGCCGGCAGCGCGCCGCGGACGTCATCGTGCTGTCGCCGCACGAAGCGGGCGGCCTGCTCGCCTTCGGCAAGGCCGCCGCCATCGCCGAGGCCGCCGGGGTGCCCGTGTGCCTGCATGGGCAGAGCGTCTCCGGCATCACAGATGCCGCGCAGCACCACCTCGGCCTGCGCACCCCGAATCTCACCGACGGCAACCAGATCATGCACCAGCTGCTGGCCGAGGACCTCGTCGCCGCACCCGACCTCTCCCCCGTGCGTGGCAAGCTGGGGGCGTGGGAGGGCCCGGGGCTCGGCGTGGAGCTCGACCGCGAGGCGGTGGAGCGGGCGGCGGAGCTGTATGCGCGGGACGAGCGCTTCCACCATTCCTGACGTCGCCGGCGCCGTGGAGGGCTGAGACGTGGCCGTGGCCGCCTACCCCGAGTTCTTCAACGATGTCTTCGGCCCGGTCATGCAGCCGGGCTCGAGCTCGCATTTCGCCGGGCCCTGCCGCCTCGGCCTTCTGGCCGGTCGCCTGCTCGGCGAGGCGCCGGCGCAGGTCCGCGTCCTGCTCGACAAGAGGGGGTCGTTCGCCGGCACCTTCGGGATGATGGCGGAGGACAGGGCGCTGGTCGGCGGTGTCCTCGGCTTCGAGCCCGACGACGCCCGCCTGTTCCGCGCCTTCGAGGCCGCCGAGGAGGCCGGCGCCGAGGTCTCCTTCGAGTTCACCGAGCTCACCGAAAGCCGGCATCCGAACGCCGCCAAGTTCATCCTCACGGGCCGCGGCGGCCGCACGGTGGAGCTCGTGGGGAACTCCACCGGGGGCGGCATGGTGGAGACCGTCACGGTCGCCGGCTTTCCTCTGCGCACCATCGGCGATGCCTACGTGCTCCTGGTCCACGACGCCCTGGGCCGGATCGGAGACGAGCGGCTCGCGGCGCTTGTGCCTGCGTTGCCCGAGCTCGTGGACAGCCGCGAGGTCCGCGTCGAGGGCCGCGGCGTGCTGCATGCCTTCATGCTGGCCGCCGAGCCCGACCCGGCGGCTGTGGCCGCCCTGCTCCCGGCCGGCCTGCCGGGCGTCGAGCTCGCTCTCTTGACGCCGCTGCTGCCCGTGGTCTCCCGGCTCGACCGCCAGCCGCAGCTGTTCGACACGATGACCGGTTGGCGAGAGATCGCCGAGGCGCGCGGCGTCCCGCTCTGGGAGGTGGCTGTCCAGTACGAGATCGGCGCCTCCGGGTGGACGCGGGATCGGATCCTCGAGCGTATGCGCATGCTTGCCGGCCTCATGCGCCGGCAGACGCGCGCCGTGTACGAGGAGAACCTCAGCGTGCCGACCAGCCCGTTCAAACCCGATTTCGCCGGCCGCTGGGCCGCGCACGCCGGGTCGGCCGGCGCCGTCACTGACGGCGTCACGGCGCAGACCATCAAGTGGGCCTACGGCGCCGGCTCCGGGATCCCCGGAGTCGTCACGGTCCCGGGCCCGATGGGCGGCGGCGGCGGCTACATCTACGCCGCTCTGAGCGCCGTGCAGGACGCGCGCGGCCTGGGCGACGACGACCTGCTGCGCGGCCTCTTCGTGGCCGCCGCCATCGGCGCCATCTCCTACACGCGCTCGGCGCCGACCGGCGAGGTCACCGGCTGCAGCGGCGAGGCCGGCACCTGTGGCGCCATGGCCGCCGCCGCAATCGTGGAGATGGTCGACGGCACGCCGGAGCAGGCCGAGAACGCAGCCTCGCTGGCCCTCCAGAGCTTCACCGGCGTGCCGTGCGACCCGATGCCGGGAGGCAGCTGCCAGCCCTGCCGCGGCCGCATCCTGGCGACGACCTGCATGGCCCCCGTGTTCGCCGACCTGGCGCTGGCCGGGCACGAGGCGGTGCTGCCGCTGCACGAGGCCATCGACGTGCTCGACGCCGTCGGCCGCGGCCTGCCGCCGGAGCTGCTCTGCACGTCCGCCGGCGGAGCCTGCGCGGCCCCGGCGGCGCAACGCTGCCGCGCCGACTTCGAGCAGTGGTTCGCAGCGAGCAAACCAGAGGAGCGGCCGCCGGCGAGCCTGATCTGACCGCCCCTGGCCCTGGGGAGGCCGCCGCGGCTGAGCCCCGGTCGCGAGGCGGCCCCAGGCCTGAGAGACTCCGGCCTGCGCGGCGCCGCAGTCGCGCGCCGCCCACCGCTCCCAGGAGGCACCCGATGACCGTGAAGAAAGGCGTCCTCGAGCTTCACGAGATGAAGCGCGCCGGCGAGAAGATCGTCTGGCTCACCGGCTACGACTACCCCACCGCCACCTTCGAGGAGGCCGCCGGCGTCGACATGATCCTCGTCGGCGACTCGCTGGGTATGTGCGTGTACGGCTACCCCGGCACGGTGCCGGTGACCATGGACCAGTGCATCGTGCACTGCGATGTGGTGCGCCGCGGCGCCCCGAACACGTTCATCGTCGGCGACATGCCCTTCGGCAGCTATCAGGTCAGCGATGAGGACGCGGTGCGCAACGCCGCCCGCTTCCTGAAGGAGGCGGCCGTCGACGCGGTCAAGCTCGAAGGTGGCGTCAGCGTGATCACCCGCGTCAAGGCCCTTCTCGACGCGGGCGTCGTGGTCTGCGGCCACATCGGCCTCACGCCGCAGAGCTCGGGGCAGCTCGGCGGCCACAAGGCTCAGGGCCGCACGCTCGAGTCGGCGAAGCTCGTCGTGGAGGACGCCCGCGCCCTCTGCGCGGCGGGCGTCCAGCTCCTCCTCGTCGAGGCCGTACCGCCGGAGGTCGCCGGCTTCATCCGCGCCGAGCTCCCGATCCCCGTGCTCGGCATCGGTGCCGGCGAGGATGTGGATGGCCAGCTCCTCATCGTCAGCGACGTGCTCGGCACGTTTCAGGCGTTCACGCCCAAGTTCGTGAAGAAGTACGCCGACCTCGCCGGTGTGTCCACGGCGGCGCTCACGCAGTACGTCAAAGACGTGCGGGCCGGCGCCTTCCCCGAAGACGAGCACTGCTACCACATGCTCGAGGGCGAGCAGCCCCGGTTCGTCGAGTATGCTGAGGGAGACGGGTGAAGCACGACGGCAGCGCGCGGGTATCGTGCGACGAAGGCGCACGCAACGCGCGAGGCGGAGCAGCCGGTAGAGCAGCACGCCGAACCGGTTCGGCCGGATGAGGAGGGTCGGGTGAAGAACGAGGGCCGGATACCGACCCGCATGGGCGATGGCACGTTCGTGCGGCTGACGCGCAGCGAGATCAGGGCCGATCTCGAGGCCGGTTCTGAGGCGGCCGCCAAGAGGGCCAAGGTGCCGCCGCTCACGGAGGAGGAGACCGAGCATCTCTGTGACATCTATGCCTCGTCGGCGCGCTTCACGGGCGTCGACGTGGGGGACGAGATCGTGCTCTCGTGCGACGGCACCGGCATGAAGACCCACGCCACCCGCATCCAGGACCTGCAGTCGTACGAGCAGTGGATGGGCGCCGACCTGCTCGAGCTGTGCGTCGGCGACTACTCCCTGAAGGTCGTGCGCACCATCCTTGCCTACGAAGCCCAGTACATGCACGACGCCCAGCTCGCCACGGTGGCCCCTCTCCAGTACGGCGTGATGCCGAACCTCGGCCTCTACTCAAAGCCCGACGGGCCTTGCGACAACTGGAACGAGCTCCTCCCCCAGGGCAGGATCCCCGAGGCGCGCGCGGCTCAGGAAGAAGCGCTCGAGATGGCCGTCCTCGACATGGTCCGCCTCGCCGACACCCAGTATGAGGCCGGCGCCGACGCCATCGACTGGGACACGACCGGGGCGTCGGGCGACCCCGAGCTCCTGGCCGCGCTGAGAGCCACCGAGATCATCCGCGCGAAGTACCCGAACCTCGGCGCGCAGCTCGGCATGGCCGGGGAGTTCGTGCTGGGCATGCACGGCCGGCTGGAGTACAAGGGCGTGCGTCTCGCCGGGCTCTGGCCGAGAGAGCAGCTGCTCCTCGCCCAGCAGGCCGGCGCCACCATGTTCGGGCCGGTGGTCAACGTCAACACCGGCAAGTCGCTGGCGTGGAACATCGCCCGCGCCATCGCCCTGATCAAGCCGTGCATGGAGGTGGCGACCATCCCGGTGCACCCCAATGCCGGCATGGGCGTCGGCGCGGTGCCGATGTGCGTCCATCCGCCCGCCGACGCCGTGTCGCGGGCCGCCAAGGCGTTCGTCGAGCTCCTCCACGTGGACGGCTTGTAGGTAGGCTCGGGCGACCCTCACGGGATGCACAACGCTCACGCGCAGGCAGCGGGCATGGGCGGTATCCGAGCCGCCGGAGACCTGGTGGCTCGGATGCAGATGACCCGCGGCATGCGTCTCAGGGAAGCCAAGGAGTATGTGGCCGCCAAGCTCGGCGTCACCCCGTTCGACCTCTCGGACCCGGTGGTCATGACCGAGGTGCGGAACGAGCACGGCTTCGGGCGCATCCACTCCTACGCCATCAGCCAGCCGTGGCAGGCCAACCAGATCGAGGCGAAGTTCAACATCGCCCGCGTGCTCGATGTACCCATCAACTGCGTCGAGAAGTTCGGGGAGCGGACCGCGGCCTCAAGGTGATGCTCGGACGACGCGAACGGCGCTCAGAACTCGGCCGGGAGCTCCTTGAGCTGAGCGGCGGTGAACACGGGCCCGTCCTTGCAGACGTAGACTTTGCCGATGTTGCAGCGGCCGCACTTGCCGAGGCCGCACTTCATGCGGTTCTCGAGCGTGGTGAAGATGGCCTCGTCGGCGAAGCCCAGCTTGCCGAGCACCGGCAGGGTGAGCTTGACGACGATGGGCGGGCCGCAGAGCACGGCGACGGCGTTCTGCGCCTTGGGCGCCGTCGCCTCGACGACCGGCGTGACGTAGCCGACCTCGCCGGTCCAACCCTCGGTCTGCCCGCCAGGGTCGACCGTGGTCACGATCTTGACGTCGCTGCGCGCCGCCCACTCCTCGAGCTCGCGCTTGTAGACGAGGTCGCCGACCGAGCGGGCGCCGTAGACGATGGTGACGTCACCGAACTCGTCGCGTCGGTCGAGCACGTTCCAGATGACGCAGCGCACCGGCGCCAGGCCGATGCCGCCGGCGATGAAGACGACGTCCTTGCCCTTCCAGTCGTCCACCGGGAACCAGTTGCCGTAAGGCCCGCGGAAGCCCACGGTGTCCCCTACGTTGACCTCACGCAGCGAGGCCGTGACCTTGCCGACGGCCTTGAAGCTGCACTCGATGTAGCCGGTGCGAGTCGGCGAGCTGGCGATACAGAAGGTGCTCTCGCCGGCGCCGAAGACGCTGTACTCGCCGAACTGGCCGGCGTGGAAGGCGAAGCTCTCGCGCAGCGCCTCGTCCTGAAACTCGAGGCGCAGGGTGCGCGTGTCCACGGTCTCCTCGGTGAGCTCCGTGACGGTGGCGAGCTGCGGCTGGTAGATGTTCATGGGGTCACCGGCTCCGGAGTGGCTGCCACGGCTGAGTCCGGCCGCCGAGCGGCGATGTCGATGGCCTGCAGGATCTCGACGAGGTCCTGGCCGGCGTGGCAGACCCGTGTGCAGCGGCCGCAGCCGGTGCACAGCACCTCGCCGAACTTGAGCGGGTAGATGGCGAACTTGTGGTTGATGCGCTGGCGGTAGCGGGCGTTCTGGTTGTCGCGCGGGTTGTGACCCGAGGCGTGCAGCGTGAACGTGGGTGACTGGCAGGTGTCCCAGCAGCGCCGCCGCGCCCCGCGGCCCACCCCCTCCTCCTCGTCGACGATGTCGAAGCAGTGGCAGGTGGGGCAGACGCTCGAGCAGGCGCCGCAGGCGTTGCAGCGCACGCCCAGAGCGGCCAGCAGCGGATCCTCGAAGTGGGCGTCGATCCAGTCGCGCACCGAGGCGGCGTCGATCTCGAGGTTGCCGGCGGCCTTGGCTCGGGCCGCGGCGCGCTCTTCCGCGGCCTGCCGGCCGCGGAGGTCGGCGCCGCCGCCCGCCTCCGCCGCGAACCGCGCCGCATGCGCGGCGGCGAAGGCCTCACCCTTCGCGCTCGTCGCCTCGAAGAGGTAGCCGCCTTCGACCGGCATGAGCAGGCCGTCGGCGCCCTTGGAGTCGTCGGGGGCGCTGCCCACGGCGGTACAGAAGCAGCTCACGTCGACGACCGGGCAGGCGAGATTGATGATCGTCGTCGCCGCACGCCGGCCGTTCCAGAGCTCGTCCTCGTAATCCCAGTTCATGACCTTGTCGACGACCGCGAGGGCGGCGCTGTCACAGGGCTTCGCCGCCAGCACGACGCGCGGCGCGAAGGTGGTGGGCACCGCCTCGACCTGGATCGTGGTGCCGCGCTGGTGCCAGCGGCAGAGGGCCTCGTGCTCCGGGAGGAAGTACTGCTTGAGCGAGAGCACCGGCAACCCGCGCTCCAGGTCGAGCTCGGCGGCGTCGGCCAGGGGGCGGTACTCGATGTCGACCGGAGCGGCGCCCGGCATCCGGCAGGCCGAAGAGGCCATGGCCGACGGCGAGGCGCAGGCGTCGACGGCGACCGGGGCGATCACCTCGGTGCCCGCGGCGAGCAGCTCGCCGGCGAGCGCCCGCAGGTCGTTCTCGCTGATGAAGCGGGCGTCACTCACTTGATGAACTCCTGTGCGTCGTCGAGCCGGTAGTCGCCGATCGGCGCCGGGTTCTCGGGGTCGTCGCTCACCGTGTAGCCGTAGCGCTCGCCGACGATCTCCTGCAGCTTGCGGTTCACGAGGGTGAGCGGGATGCCCACCGGGCAGAAGCGCTCGCACTCGCCGCAGCCGACGCAGCGGCCGGCGAGATGCAGGGCGCGGGTGATGTTCCAGCTCAGGTTGCCGCGCGCGTGGGGCGCGGCCTCGATCCACTGGGGCCGCGTCTTGTCGGCCACGCAGCGCTCGCAGACGCAGAGCGGGCACACCTGGCGGCAGGCGTAGCAGCGCACGCACTTGGAGAACTGCTCGGTCCAGAACGCCCAGCGCTCTTCGAGGGGCTTGGCGTCGAGAGCCGCGACACGCTCGTCGATGGTCATGGTGGGCCGTGGCGGCTCGGCCTGCGGCTCGCCCACCAGGTGGTCGACGAGCGTCGGCTCGCGGTTGTCGCATCCGTGGCAGCGCGGCGCCACCGTGTCGGCGCTGAGCGGCGCGGCCTCAGGAAGCTCCGCCTCCTCCAGGACGCCGCCGCAGCGCACGCCGATGAGGACGATGTCCTCGCGGCCGAGCTGCGATTCGCGCAGCAGCCCGGCGACCGCCTTGGCGTCGCAGCCCTTGACGATGAGGCCGATCTTGCCGAGGTTGGCCACGTCGTCGCGGCGCGGGTTGAGGTAGGTCGCGAGGTTGTGCACGCAGCGCGTGTCGAAGATGAGCTTGTCGACGTCGGCTGGGTCGGTGACGAAGACCGGGCGGGCGCCGCGGCGGGCATCCTCCCAGCCGATGATCACGCGCACCGTGCCGTCA
>JBAZPK010000034.1:0-16669 GCA_041648235.1 Thermoleophilia bacterium | reverse complement strand
TTCAGAGAACGCCGTCTACCGTCCCGCTCGCTGCGCGAACGACGGCGACTCCCGCTCCTGGTGGGCCTCCGAGGCCGCCGCCTACCCTCAGTGGTGGCGGGTTGACCTCGGGGCCAGCTACGATCTCTCGAGCCTCAAGGTGGACTGGCCGAAGTCCAAGACCCGGTCCTATGCGTACACCGTCGAGGTGAGCCCTGACGGCTCCGCGTGGTCGACGTCCGTCGACCAGAGCGGACGCACGGTGCTCGGCGACACCGGCGACTCTCTGGGCGGCAGGGCCGGCCGCTACGTGCGCATCAGCGTGCTCGGCTACGGCGTCAGCGGCAAGGCCGCCTCCGACACCCCCAACAAGTCCAGCGCGGCCGTCGTGGAGCTCAAAGTGTTCGGCACGTCCTCGGAGGCACCCGCTCCGACCCCGACCCCGACTCCCACTCCCACTGCGACCGCTACTCTGACCCCGACTCCCACCGCGACCGCGACTCCGACCCCCACGCCAAGCCCGACAGCGACCGCCACGCCCACCCCTGCGCCGACGCCACCTGTCGTGGGTGCGTCGGTCAACGTCCCGGTCAACGCCACCAAGGCTCAGATCGATGCCAGTGTGGCGCAGGCGGTGACCAAGGGTCCGGGCACCTGGGTCGTCTTCCCGTCCGGGGTCTTCGAGTACGCAGGCACCTTCGTGGTGCCCGACGACATCAACATCCGCGGCCGCGGCATCTGGGATCAGGGCGCGGCCGATGGCGCTGGAGGCACGTGGCTGAGGAGCTCCAGCGGGATGAGCTGGGGCAGTCACTCGACGATCGAGTACCTGCTCGTAGGCAGGAACCAGGCCGGCTCCACCTGCCGGTTCCGGCCCATTCCCCGGGGCAGCTCCGCCGCGGGGGCATTCACGAACGCCAACGGCTCACAAGGCTGCACCTTCAACTTCGTGCGGTTCAAGGGAGGATCTGACAGCGGGGCGGACCTACTCACCACGGCCGACAACTACTCCCGTGGTTGGGCCATCTCCTCGGTCAAGAAGTGGGACCTCATCAACACCACCTGGAACGACTGCGAGTTCGAACGGCCACAGGTGACGAACGCCGTGGCAGGTACGACTCTGGGAACCATCGTGAACCTGTGGGTGGACGTTCGCCGAGGTGGCGGGAGGGTCGAGGGCCTGACGTTCCGCCGCTGCCACTTCGGCGTCAAGAACGGCTACAACACGGGCATCGACGGCTACGGCTCGGGACGTGTCCTCCTGTTCCAACCTGCTCCCACCGGGGACGACGGCCCGACGATCGGTGGGGGTTCCGTCGTGACGCCTGAGAACTGGAACGCATCCTTCGACTGGAGTCAGTTCGACCACGGTCTGCGGAACATCCTCTTCGAAGACTGCCTGTTCGAATACGCGCTCTGGTATCCCATGGACGTCTGCGACTTCGCGCGCCCGTACTCTCTCTGGCAAGCTATCGACGCTGGGTATCTTGACGGCGGCGCCGCCCAGGGTTGGGGCAACCCGCCCGGCGCGCACTGGGTCGACATCCCCAGCGCCGTGTGGACGGACAACTTCGACCTGACGCGCTCCTACTTCAAGGGCTCGTACCCCACCGGGCACTCAGTGGTGTTCGAAGTCGCGCGGAACGCCGACGTGGTGGACTCGTACATCGGGACCAACGGCTTCGGCAACCACCCCGGCAAGTACGGCTGTACGCAATCCGGCGCATTCTCCAACACCAAGCGTTCGCGCACCGCCTTGTTCCCGACGGATTGGAGCGGCGCGCAGATCAGCTACACGCCTTCCCCGTTCGATCCATGAGGGCGCGCCGCTCGGCTGTCTCCACCCGATCTGGCGAGCCCGGCCGCCGGCCCCGTCAGGGGCACAGCGGCCGGGCTCGCGCGGCCCCTCGCAGCCCTACCCGGCGCCGGCGACCGACGCTCCCCGTCGCGTAGCCTGCAGGTCACCGGCCGTAGCCTCATCCGTATACGGCTTTGCAGTACGAAGTGCGGGTGTGATTGGGTCTGCACTCGATGCTGAGTCGACTCCTCATCGGTTGCGTCATCACCGTCGTGGCCCTGCTCACGCAGGCGCCACTTCCACCCTTCGCCGACGATCTCGTGGCCGCGGCCACGACGTCTTCGATCGTCGTCAACGTCCATCGCTTCGGGGCGACTGGCGACGGCATCCACGACGACTCTCGAGCCGTTCAACGCAGCATCGCCGCCGCGGCCAAGGTCCCGGGGAGTACCGTCTACTTCCCACGCGGCGTCTACCTCTGCACGTCGACCACGCGCCTCCCAGATCGCGTGAACCTGCGCGGCGAAGGCATGGGGTCTTCTTGGCTCCGGGGTCGCCTCGAATTCGGCTCATTCAACCGCATCAGCGGTCTCAAGATCGGCGACGCCGGCACCTGCGCCGTCACCAACCGGCCCGGGGCACACGGGACCAGGTTCTCCCGCTGCCGCCTCCACGGCGGCGGCTCCACAGAGGGTGCGGCAGGCTCGGTTCTGTACCTGGGGGGCAGCCAGGGCAACGTGCGCAACGTCACGTTCGCACGCTGTGCCATCGAGCGCACCGCGTACGCACCGCCGGCCGGCGTCGACGCCTTCGCGGCCAACGTCGGCAACACGATCACGATCCACGAGTTCACGCATCTGCCCGGGGACGGCCATGTCGAGGGCATCACGTTCCGAGACTGCCGCCTCGGCGCCTTCAACGGGCGCGCCCGCGGAGCCCTGCGCATGATGATGGAGGCATTCTGCTGGGACGGCCGCACCGGGCTCGTGTACCACGGCTGGAAGAACCTCACGTTCGACGGTTGCACCATCGAAGCCAGCGATACCACGGGTCTCGACTTCGCCGACCGGCCGCTCACCTCAGACCCGACCCGCCACGCCTCCTCTGGCGTGCTGATCACCGGCTGCACGTTCCGCGGCGCGCGCAGGCACGAGACGTACGGCCACGGCGGCCTGCCCATCGTCTATGAGTGCCCCACGGGCATCGTCGTGCGTGACAACACCTTCTACGCTTCGCCGCAGGAGGCCATCGGCGGAAGCTGGGTCGGCACGAGCACGACGGCTCCGGCGCTCCTCATACAGGGCAACACCTTCGACATGACGAGGAGCCCTGTCGGCCTCGAACACGAGTCCGGCCAACCCTGCCTCAGCCTCGTCGGATACGGCAGCCGGGTGCTGGGCAACACCTTCCGCTACAACACCGGCTGGGGCGTGCTCATCAAGTCAGGCGGTGGCAGCCTCGCCACGGTCGGCAACGTCGTGCGCGGCAACACCTTCCTGGACAGCCGTACCTCCGATGGCGAACCGACGATCAAACTCGCGGACGATCTCGGGCGCGGCTGCCACGACAACCGCATCGTCGGCAACACGATCCGCAACCGTGGTGCCGGGCGACGTGGCGTCATCTATCAGAGCAGCGGCACGGGGACCAACTACGCCACCGACAACAGCATCGACTGCGGCGCTTCGCTGCCGTTCGTCGTGGTCTCGGGGCAGATCGTCCGTTCCGGAAACCGCATCTTCTGACCCTCTCCCTCCACGCCCCGCTGGCCGGCGGGGCGTGGACCGCGCGCTTCGGCTCTCGGCGCCCGTCGGATGTAGACGATCCAGTGCGGATAGAACGGCAGAACAGTGGCTTTGACGTAGGTCGACTGCAGGTAGGAGAAGACCTGGCTCCAAGCGCTGCGGAATGCGGGAGGTCCTCCCGGCCAGCTGCCTGCAGGTGAATCGACTGGAGGGGTGTCCCCGCTGCCATGCCCAAGCCCGTACGTAGGAGAGGTGTCCACGATCATGACGGGGGGGTGTGCTTGAAGGTCATCGAGGAATGACCTGACGAGCTCGTCATGGTACCCACCAGTGGTCGGATAGAGAAGCATCTGCGCGGGGAACCGAGAGGGGGAGCGCCGCTGGGCCAGAAAGTTCACGTTCGCGGAGTACCCACCCCATACGAGCACCAGGTCGTCGCTTCGCGTGTGTGCAACGATGTAGTCCGCAACTGCGTAGTGGTTGCGGGGTGGCGCCGACCAGTATTTCGGATGCACTACCAGACCACCGAGGTTGCGAGCGTGTTCCACCAGAGGGGCTAGCGTACCCAGAAGCGCCAGGAGCACGAGGCTCACGGTAACGGCGCGCGCAACGGTCCTCCCGCTGCCCGTCAGCCGTGGCCAACCTCCCTGTCTCGCGTGGAGCGCCAGCGCGACCACCAGCACCATCGGCGCAGTCCAGGTGATGTAGAACTCCTCATGATGCCTCCCGGACACCGAGGACAGGAGCACTTCGAGAGGCCACCAGACGACCGCGAGATACGCGAAACGATCTGGGTCCCCGTTGCGCCAGCGCAAGAGTGCCAGGCGGCAGGTGAGAAACCACAGGATCAATACGGCGCCCGTGGTGAGGTAGCCAAGGAGCCCCGCCCCGAAGGACACGCTCGAGAGCCGCGATGACCAGCTGCTCGCCCCTGTATAGCCGAGGTTGAACAGGAGGTACTGATCGACGAAGTCGCGAAGGGCTCCGACTGACGCCAGGTAGGTGAGGAAGACGGCCGACCCGAGAAGCCCGCCGGCCGCGAGGGCGGCAAGTCGCTTGACGCAAGATTTGGCGGCGCGACTCGTCAAGGCGAAGACCAGCTCAACGACGACCAGTGCTCCCCACAGGCCGACCTCGGTGGGTTTGAGGAAGACGGCGAGCGCTCCCAGGACGCCGATGAAGAAATACGCCCGCACACGCGGCTCGGCGGGGTGCTTCGCCATGAGTACGTAGAGGGCGGCCCACTGCACGGGCAGGAGATATTCCTCCTCCAGGTTCCCGAAGACAACTCGGTCGACGAGCATGACGAAGAAGAGCATCCCGACCGCCGCCGCGGGCGTATCCAGCCTGCGCCTCAAGGTGAAGAATCCGAGAACAGTGGCGACGGCGAAGGCGGAGTACTCCATCGCGTACACTCCCCAGAACGACCCATGTGCGACGGCCAAGCCAAAGGCGTTCAGGAGGTAGAGGAGCGGGCCCTTGTTGTCGAACACGTCCCGGTAGGGTGCTGCGCCGTCGAGCAGCTGCTGGCCTACGTAGAGGTAGATGCCCTGATTGGTCTGCGGCCAGAAGACGTGCCCGAGGGGCGGGAATTTGGCCAGCCAGACCGCTCCAAGAAGGGCCACGAGGGCAACCGGGATACCCCATGCTAAGGCGCCGTGTCCGACCTCCACGAGCGCTGGCGCGGATTCTCTGCCCTCCAGGATCCTCACGGCCCCCCTACCGGCTTGACGCGTAGTCCCCTTGACGTCGGCGGCCCCCGGTCCTCTCCATATGCGTCCGGGGCGAGTCTATGACATTCTGGTGAAATCGGAGAGAGAGCGACCGGGTGGTGGGATGATCGCACTGCCACAGTCAGGGTGAGTCAGCGGCCCTCGCCGTAGTGCAGCGCTGCAGAGCATGGGCTCCCTGAATCGCATGATCGGGCGTCTCTGCCGGACACTGGCGGTCGCCGCCAGGGCGTCCGCAAGCACCAGAGCCGACATCATGGGTGTCCTCGTCGCTGCCGGTTTCCAGCCGAGATCACGCGTAGTCTTCCGCGCCGTAGCCCCCTACCTCACCGTTCACCTTCTGCTGTGCGCTGTGGACGCCTGTAGGCCGAGCGGTTTGCTCATCACGAGGCTGATGGACCGAGTGCGCATCGTGCCGACCGCTTGATCAGTCTGGCTCGGCCCGGTAGTGACCGAGTCAACAGCGCGCTGCGACACGGGAGCTACCAGCCCTGCGCGTCACACCGCGGGCGGTTGTCAGGCTTGACAAGCGCTGTCGATGGCCCGAAGCGGGCGGCCCGGCTACAATCGCAGGCGTCGGGCATGACCGGGGCGGTCCCGCAGGCGACTGTCCAGCGAGCCCGCTGAACGCGGAAAGGGCTGTAGCGCATGTCGGAACCAGTACGGGTGGGCATCATCGGCCTCGGCAAGCAGGGCGGGATCCGCGCCGGGACCGTCCGCGAGCACCGCGACGCCGTGCTCGTCACGGGCACCGACCCCGAACCGCCGGCGACCGGGTTCGAGGACTTGCGGCTCCTGCCCGACTACGGCGCCGTGCTCGCCTCCGGCGTCGACGCCGTCTTCGTCTGCGTTCCCAACCGTTTCATCCCCGAGGTGGTGTGCGCGGCCCTCGACGCCGGCAAGCACGTCTTCTGCGAGAAGCCGCCGGGCCGTACCGTGGCCGACGTCGAGCGCATCATCGCGGCCGAGCGGCGCAACCCCGGCCCGGTGCTCAAGTTCGGCTTCAACCACCGCTACCACTTCGGGATCATGGAGGCCAAGAAGATCGTCGAGAGCGGCAAGTACGGCCGCGTCCTCTGGCTGCGCGGCGTGTACGGCAAGGCGGAGTACTCCGCCTACCCCACGGCCTGGCGCTGCGACCCCGCCCTGGCCGGGGGCGGTATCCTCCTCGACCAGGGCATCCACATGCTCGATCTCTTCCGTCACTTCTGCGGCGAGTTCAGCGAGGTCAAGAGCATGCTCAGGACGCCGGCTTCCGATTCGCCGCTCGAGGACAACGCCTTCGCGCTCCTGCGCACCGACGACGGCCGCGTGGCGATGATCCACAGCTCGTCCACGCAGTGGAAGCACCGCTTCACCCTGGAGATCTACCTCGAGGACGGCTACGTCATCGTCGATGGGCAGCCGTCGACCAGCCGCAGCTTCCGCGACGAGTGGCTTATCGAGAGCCGCCGAGGACTGGGGTTCGCGGTCGGCAACCCGCCGGAGCAGGCGACGTTCTGCAACACCGATCCTTCGTGGGAGCTCGAGCTGACCGAGTTCGTCGACTGCATCCGCAACGGTCGACCTGTGCGGAACGGCACGTCCACAGACGCCCTCGAGACGATGCGCCTGGTGCACCGCATCTACGAGGACGACGCCCCCTTCGCGGCTCGCCGCTCCGTCCTGATGCCCGGGGGGTGAGGCGCACCGTGCCCAGTGCGGACGGCACGCCCGTCGCCGTGGCCTCGCGCTCCTTCTCGCGCCACCCGCTGTTGCGGGCCGAGCTGCAAGAGCGCTACTCGGACGTACGATTCAACGACGAGGGCATGGCGCTGGACCGGGACGGGTTCATCGGGTTCGCGCGCGGGCGCCGCAAGGTGATCACCGCCCTGGAGCGCATCGACGAGGCGACCCTGGACGCCCTCCCCGAGCTCGAGGTGGTCAGCAAGTACGGCGTCGGGACCGACATGCTCGACCTCGCGGCCATGGCCCGGCGCGGCGTCCGCCTCGGCTGGACGCCGGGCGTCAACCGGCGCTCGGTGAGCGAGCTCGCGGTGGCTTTCATGATCGCCCTGCTGCGGCAGGTGCCGCTGGCCAGCGCGGAGCTGCGCCAAGGCACCTGGAAGAACCGCCAGGGCCGGCAGCTCAGCGAGCGCACCGTCGGGATCGTCGGCTGCGGCAACATCGGCAAGGACCTGGCGGTGCTCCTGCGCGCCTTCGGCTGCACCGTGCTGGCCAACGACATCCTCGACTTCCCCGAGTTCTACGCGGCGCACCAGATCGAGCCCGTCGGGCTCGAGGAGCTGCTGCGCCGCGCCGACATCATCACCCTCCACGTGCCCCACGATGACAGCACGCACGGCATCCTCTCAGCCGAGCGCCTGGCGCTGCTGCAGCCCGGGGCCGTGCTCGTCAACACCGCCCGTGGCGGCCTGGTGGACGAGGCGGCCGTCAAGGCGATGCTCATCGACGGCCGCCTCGCCGGCGCCGCCTTCGACGTCTTCGCCACCGAGCCGCCGGACGACCCGGTTCTGCTGCGCCTGCCCAACTTCCTCGGCACGCCGCACATCGGCGGCAGCTCCGAGGAGGCCGTGCTGGCCATGGGCCGGGCCGCCATCAGAGGGCTCGACGACAACAGCCTGCCCAGCGCCGACAGACGGAGTGAGCCATGAGGAAGAACACGCTGAAGGAGATCTGGGGGCGCGGCGAGGCGGTGCTGAACGGCTGGTGCTCCATCCCCAGCTCGTTCTCGGCCGAGATCATGGCCCACCAAGGCTTCGACTCGATCACGATCGACATGCAACACGGGCTGGTGGACTACCAGGTCGCGGTCACCATGCTCCAGGCCATCTCGACCACCGACGTGATCCCGCTCACCCGCGTGCCGTGGAGCGACCCCGCCCGGCTGATGAAGATCCTCGACGCCGGCTCCTACGGCGTGATCTGCCCCATGATCAACACGCCGGAAGATGCGGAAGCTCTGGTGCGCGCCTGCAAGTACCCGCCGTGGGGCTACCGCAGCTTCGGCCCGATCCGCGCCAAGTACTACGGCGGCGGGAGCACGCACGGCGGCGGCGACTACCACGAGTTCGCCGACGAGGAGACCCTGGTGATCCCGCAGATCGAGACGCGTGAGGCGATCAGGAACCTCGACCGGATCCTCGATGTCCGCGGCATCGGCGCGATCTACATCGGCCCGTCGGACCTCTCGATGGCACTCGGCAAGGAGCCGCGCAAGGGCCAGAGCGACCCCGAGGTGATCGCCACCATCGAGACGATCCTCGCGGCGGCCAAAGCCCACGGCATCCCCGCGGGGATCCACACCAACTCCGCGGAGGTGGCGGTCGCCATGATCGAGCGCGGCTTCCAGCTCACCTCTCTGCAGAGCGACGACCGCTTCCTCATGGCGCGCGCCAAGCAGGAGGTCGAGGCGGTCCGGGGCGGCCTGGCGCAGCCGGGCTGATCGGAGGTTCACGATGGCCTTTCCCGATGAGAGCTACGCCGACGCCGGTGACTTTGCGGACGCCTACTTCGCGCTGGCGACCGCGGCCGCTGCTTCGGTCGACCGGGCGCGCCTGCGGGATGCCGCCGCCATCCTGACCAAGGTGCATACGGATGGCGGCATGGTGTACTCCTGCGGCAACGGCGGCTCCGCCGCCATCGCCAACCACCTCGTCTGCGATCACTGCAAGGCGGTCCAGAGCGACACCGGGCTCCACCCGCGCATCTACTCGCTGAGCGCGACCATCGAGATCATGACGGCAGTCAGCAACGACCTTTCCTACGACGAGGTGTTCGTCTACCAGCTGCGCTCGCTGGCCAGGCCCGGCGACGCCCTGGTCGCGATCAGCTCCTCGGGGGATTCAGAGAACATCGTCCGCGCCGTCTCGTGGGCAAAGGACTTCGGTATCCCGGTGATCGCCATGACCGGCTTCTCCGGCGGGCGCGCGGCCGCGCTGGCAGACGTCGACCTGCACGTCGAGAGCGGCAACTACGGCGTCGTCGAGGACGTCCACCAGTCGCTCATGCACATCCTCGCCCAGTACATCCGCCAGGCGCACATGGACGACGACACGATCAAGCAGCGCCGCTTCTAGCGCCGCCGGGCATGCAGTTCGTCTCGCAGGCATTCGTCGTCTTCCTGCCGCTCGCGTTTGTGGCCTACTGGGTGGCGGGGCGCCTGGGTGGCGGCGCCACAGCGCAGAATGTGGTGCTCATCGCGGCGAGCTACGCCTTCTATGCGTACTGGGACGTGCGCTTGCTGTGGCTGCTGGCCGCCATCTCGGTCATCGGGTTCGTGTCGGGCCTCCTGCTTGAACGTGATTCCGGCCCCGCGACCCGCAAGGCCGTCCTCGTGACGACCCTGCTGCTGTCGCTCGGGATCCTCGGCTTCTTCAAGTACTTCGGCTTCTTCCTCGACTCGCTGACCTCGGCCCTGCAGGGGGTCGGGTTCTCCACCCCGAGCTACGCACTGAACATCCTCTTGCCGCTCGGCCTGAGCTTCTACACCTTCCAGATGCTCACGTACCCCCTGGACGTCTACCGGCGGCAGGCACACGCCACCCGCGACGCGATCGCCTTCCTCGCCTTCGCGAGCTTCTTCGCCCAGCTCACCGCCGGCCCGATCGGCAGGGCGAGGGAGCTGCTGCCGCAGTACCAGGCGCGGCGGCTGTTCGACGACGCCCGCGCCCGGGACGGCCTGCGCCAGGTGCTCTGGGGGCTCGTCAAGAAGGTGCTCGTCGCCGACAACCTGGCGCCCCTCGTGGATCACGCCTACGGCGGCTACCAGTCCATGCACAGCCTCGATCTCCTGGTGATCGCGGTCTTCTTCGCGGTGCAGCTCTACGCCGACTTCTCCGGCTATTCGGACATGGCCATCGGCCTGGGCAAGCTCTTCGGCCTTCGATTGCCGACCAACTTCGCCTATCCGTACTTCTCCCGCAGCACAGCCGAGTTCTGGCGGCGCTGGCACATGTCGTTCTCCTTCTGGATCCGCGACTACGTCTACATCCCACTCGGGGGCAGCCGCGTACGCACCCCGCGCCGCGTCTTCAACGTGCTCGTCAGCTTCCTCTGCGTGGGCATCTGGCACGGCGCCGACTGGACGTTCGTCGTCTGGGGCCTGCTGAACGGCCTGTACCAGATCCCCGGCATCCTCCTCGGCCGCACGACGCCGCGGGACACCATCGCTCACGGGCGCCTCATCCCGAGCCTGCGTGAGGCGGGGGCCATGCTGGGGACGTTCCTGCTGGCGGTGCTCGCGTGGGTCTTCTTCCGGGCCGACTCCCTGGCGCAAGCGGCCGGCGTCCTCGGGCGGTTCTTCACCAGCCCCGGCGGCGGACTGGAGACGGACTACGTGCCGTACCTCGCGCTCTGCGCAGCGCTCCTTGTCGGTGAATGGCTACAGCGCGAGCAGCCCTATACCTTGCGTCAGCTCCGTCGCCTGCCGGTCCCGGTGCGCTGGGCGAGCTACTGCGCGCTCCTGCTCACGCTCCTCGTCCTCGGGGCCCACGGCGCCTCTCCTTTCGTCTACGTGCAGTTCTGATGGTGAAGTTCGCGCTCAGACTCGGAGTCTTCCTCTTCGTCCTCGCCGTTGTGGCGGAGGTGTTCTTCCGCACGATCATTCCGGCCACGTCGCTGCCAGGCAGCTACATGGACCCGCGCGACGAGATCTTCCGCTTCGACTCGACGTGGGTGACGTCGGGCACGAACACCCATGGGCGCTTCGGTCTGCGCCCAGCGGCCTGGAGGGTCAACAGCGCCGGCTGGAACAGCCAGTTCGACTACACCTCTTCGCAAGAAAAGGAGCGGCCCCGCATCGCCCTGCTCGGCGACTCCTTCATCGAAGGGTTTCCCACGGACGTCGACACGCATGTCGACGCCTACTTGCACGAGCTCGCCGGCGGGCAGGCGGATGTCTACGCCTTCGGTCGCTCGGGGTGGTACCTCGCCCAGTATGTCGCTCTGGCGCGCTACGCCGAGCAGCGCTTCGCGCCCGACATCTACGTCATCTTCCTCAACTACCAGGACATCCAGGACAGCCTGCGCGAGAACGGCGTGAAGACGCCGTACGCGTATCAGATCACGCAAGACGGTGCCGGCTTCCGTGAGCTGGAGCCCCCGGTGCGCTTCGTCTTCACCCCGAGGAGCAAGCTCCTGCGGCGCAGTGCGATCGTCCGCTACGTGCGCGGCAATCTGCGCCTCACCTGGGGGCGCACCGAGGCCGTCGTCGAGGACGCAAACCTGCGTCCGGGCGGCGGTGCCGCGGAAGCCCAGGAGGCATCCCCGCTGCTGCAGCCAGCGGCGGACCACATGATCGAACGCCTTGTCACTGAGCACCCCGGGCGCGATTTCCTCTTCGTGGTCGACGGCGACCGCGACGCCATCTACGCCGGAGACGCCGTAGACCCGCCACGCCCGGAGCTCGACGTCCTGCGCCGGGCGGTGCAGGGACACGCGAACGTGCGGATCCTCGACCTGCAACCCGTCTACCGGGCTGTCTACGCGAGGGACCGCCGCCGCTTCGACGGCGCCGACGGCAATCACTGGGATGCATACGGCAACCGCGTGGTGGCCGAAGCCGTCTTCATCGCCTTGACCGCCGACCAGCAGCTCCCACCACGTCAGGACTGACGCAGTTGGACGCACTCATCAGAGGGAGGGGACTTGGCCGGCTTCATCATCGTCTGCTCCCGCGATAAGGCCGCGGCGCCGCCTCGCGGCGACGACCTGCGCCGCTGCGCGCTCCGCCTGAGCCCCGACATCATCACGCCGAACCCACCGGACGTGTACGAGGAGCGCGGCCTCGCGCGCGCCGTCGTGAACCCCGTGCCCGGCGTGCGCACCGACGCCCGTGGCATCTGCCTCGGGGCCCTCTTCGGAGAGGCGGACTGGGCACGGCTGGGCAGCCCGCCACCCGACGGCACCTACGCCATCGCGCGTCATGACGACGAGGCCGTCGAACTGGTCACGGACGTCTTCGCCTCGCGCACCATCTGGTACCTCCACACCGCAGACGCCTTCCTCGCCTCCACGTCCCAGCGCGCGCTGGTCGCCCTGACCGGCAGCTACGAACCCGACCCGGAGGCGGTGACCTGGCTCCTGGCGGCGGGCAACCTCGGCCCCGACCGCGGCTGGGACGCGCGCCTGCGGCGCGTGCCCAGCCGCACCCGGCTCCGGCTCGACCGGCGGACCTGGGCACTCAGCAGCACAGACGAGGAGCTGCGCTACGAGGCGCGCCCCTTGCCGGAGGACCAGCACCTGCTGCGGCTCTGGGAGGCGATCTTCTCGGTGTGCGCCTCGCTCGACACCGAGCACGTGCCGACGGCGCTCACGCTCTCCGGCGGGTGCGACAGCCGCTCGGTCCTCGTCGCGCTGGCCGATGCCGGCAAGGCGGTCCGCTGCGTGACCTGGGGGCTGGCGGCGTCGCCCGCCGACCCCAGGAACGACGCCGCCATCGCCCGCCGGCTCGCCGGCCGCTTCGGGATGCCGCACGAGTATCACGAGCTGGATTTCGGGGAGGTCCCCGCCCGCGAGCTGTTCACGCGCTTCCTGCGGGCGGGCGAAGGCCGGATCGAGGACTTCAGCGGCTACACCGACGGATCCCGCGCCTGGCAGCGCCTGTTCGACGCCGGCACGGCGGCCATCCTGCGCGGCGACTGCCCCGGTTGGGGGAGCCCCTACGCGCCGATCAGCGAGGCAGTCGCGCGCAGCATCAACATGCACTGCACGCTCGTGTCGGACTACCCGGACGGCGAGCTCATCCACCGCCTCGGCCTTGCGCCCCAGCGCCGGCCGGACGAGCTCTACCAACGTGCCGGCGAGGCGCTCGACGACTACCGCGACCGCCTCTACAACGATTTCGAGCTGCCGACCTGCATGGCGGCGATGAACGACGTCAAGAGCGCCTACCTCGAGGTCGTCAATCCGCTCTACGGCCGCGCGGTCGTCCGGGCCACGACGGAGCTGCCGGCGAGCCTGCGGCACTGCCGGGCGGGCTTCGAGCGCCTGGTGGCGGCGCTCGTACCCGACATCCCCTTCTCGGTGAATCAGGCCGATGAACCGGCGACGCGCTTCCTGCGCCGGCCCGAGATGCGCGAGGAGCTGCTCGGCGAGCTCTCGTCGCAGGCGGCCAGGGCGCTGCTCTCCGAGGCCGCCTGCGCCGCGCTCACCGAGGAGCTCGAGCGGCCGCTCGGCGGGGCCAGGACGGATCTCCGCCGCTGGGCGAGAGCCCTCGTGCCCCGGCGGCTCGTGCGGGCCCTCCGCCCCGAGCCGCGCCCGCATCTGGACGCGGAGCGCCTCGCGTACCGCGCCTACCTGGCTTCGCGGATGGACACGATCCTGCGTGCGGACACCGGCGCGCTGCGTCAGCGCGACGGCTCGACGCCCAGCGTCTCCTCGCAGTAGGCCTCGTAGGACGGCTCGACGACGAGGGGCGCCGGGCGGACGTAGGCCCCCGCCGGCGATGGCGGTACTCGAACAGCGCCCAGAGGCCTTGCTGAGTGAGCACCGCCATCGCCGGCGTGTACCCGTCGTCGACAGAGCGCTGCACATCGAGCCTGAAGTCCGCGAGCCAGCCCATCCCCCACTCCCCCCGTCCACACCTGGCGGCGTCACCAGTTGACCACAGGGAACAGCGAAGGCAAACCCCGGTCCGGAATCGTCCCCGCGCAGGGAAGCCGAATCGTAGTCTGGGCGGGAGACACCGGGGACGCGTGGTCCAAGCCTCACGGGGAGCTCGGATCTTCTGCCGTGGTGTACGCTGGCGCCAGCGGGCCAACGGAGGGCGACCATGACGCAGGGCGACATCCGGATCACTCCGGGGCAGGAGCACGGCCTGGCGTGCCTCGGCGTCGAGCACGACGACCTCGCCGCGCGCGGCGAGGAGGCCCGCACACACGTGACCGTGGCCGGCGACCTGTGCTGGACCCCGCGCCCGGGCGTGCCGGAGCCCGCGGAGCTCGACGAATGCCCCTGGGCACCCTTCGCCGCCCTCCTCTCGGCTCAGGAGCTCAGCATCGCCAACCTCGAGGCGGCGCTCACGCCCCTCGACCAGCCGATCGCCAAGTCCGGGCCGCGGGTGCGCAGCGCCCCCTCCCTGGCCGGCGTCGTCCGCCGGGGAGGCTTCGGCGCGGTGAGCCTCGCCAACAACCACGTCGGCGATTTCGGGGAGCGCGGCGTCGTCGACACCCTTGAGGCCTGCCGCGCGGCCGGGCTCCTGACCGTCGGGGCCGGAGCTGATGTCCAGGCGGCGGAGGCGCCCCTGGTCGTCGAGCGAGGCGGGGTGCGCCTCGCCTTCGTCGCGGCCACGGAGGGCAACCTCGGCGCGGCCGGGTCCGGCCGCGCCGGCACCGCCGCGCTCCGTAACGGCAGAGCCCAGACGGCCGTCGCGCGGCTGAGCGCCGCCGGCGCCGCGACCGTCGTGCTCCTGCACGCCGGCAACGAGTACTACCCCCTCCCGAGCCCGTATCTCGTCGACCTCGCGCACTCCTTCGTGGAGGCCGGCGCGAGCGCCGTGGTCATCCACCACCAGCACATGCCGGGGGGCGTGCAGGTCCACCGCGGCGTACCTGTCGTGTACGGCACCGGCAACTTCCTCTTCCCGATGTACTATCCGTACGTCCACCCGGGGTGGCACCAGGGCTACCTCGTCCGGCTCGGGTTCTCAGGGACGAGGGTCAGCGAGCTCACCCTCTTCCCGTACCACCAGTCGCGGGGGCAGCGGCGCGTCGAAGCCATGCCGCCGGATGAGGCCGAGGAGCTGGCCGCACGGCTTCGGGAGCGCTCGGCCGCCCTCGCGGACGCGAGCACGCTGGAGAGGGAGTGGGAGCGCTTCTGTGGCGAGCAGCGCCCACGCCTGCTGGCCGCGCTGCTCGGCATGACCAGGCTCGAGCGCCGCCTCGTGCGGCTCCTGGGCATCTGGCCGCGGTGGCGGATGCGGCCGGACCGCGTCGCGGCGCTGCTCACGCTGCTCGCCACCGAGTCGTACAGCCAGGCGGCGATGACGACCCTGAAAGAGGAGCTCCGCAGGACCGGCGTTTCGTCGCGCGGAGTGTAGACCGGCAGGCGCGGCGACGCGCCGGCGATCGGCAGGAGGAGGAGCAATGCGGGGAGCTGGGCTCGTCTCGTGGGTCACCAGGTATCGCGGCAGGAGGTCGCCGGGGCTGGAGGCTATCCGCGACCCCTCCGTCCAGGCGCGGCTGGCGGCCACCACGCCGGTCGTGGTCGCCCCGGCCTTCAACGCTACCGGGCTCGGCATCGTCCGCGACCTCGGGCGTGACGGCGTGCCGGTGATCGCGGTCGACCACGACCCGAGCTCGATCGGGCTCACCTCGAGGTATGCCGTCCCCGCCGTGAGCCGCGACCCCCGCTACGACGAGGAAGGGCTCCTCCAGGACCTCGAACGCATCGGAGCGGCGCTCCCCCGGCGCGCCGTCCTCTTCCCCGCCTTCGACGACCACGTCTGGGCCTTCTCCCGCCACGCCGAACGCCTGGAGGAGTACTTCATCCTGCCGTTCGCACGCTGGAAGGTCATGGCGCGCCTCGCCGACAAGGAGACGCAGCTGCAGGCCGCCTGGGCCGCCGGCGTGGACACGCCCCGGACCGCCTTCGTGCATGGCCCGGAGGACCTCGAGCACGCCGTCCGCGAGGTCCCCTTCCCCGCCCTGTTCAAGCCGCTGCGCCACCAGGAGATGCGGCGCCGCTTCGGCGTCAAGGTCGTCGTGGCCGAGACGGCCGCCGACGCGGCCGCGGCCTACGCCAAGGCCAGCGTCTGCGGCGGCCTCATGCTGCAGGAGGTCGTGCCCGGCGCCGACGAGGACTTCTACACCTACGGCGCCTACCAGGACGCGGCCTCGAGGCCGCTCGGGCAGTTCATCTCGCGCAAGGTGCGCCAGCACCCACCCCTGTACGGCGAATCGCGGATCGCCGAGAGCCTCTGGGTCGAAGACGTCGCCGAGGCGAGCCTGCGGCTGCTCAACGAGCTGTCGTACCACGGCGTCTCGGGCACCGAGTTCAAGCGCGACCCGCGCGACGGCCGGCTCAAGCTCATGGAGGTCAACGCGCGCCATTGGCTGCACCACCCGCTGGCCACGGCCGCGGGGGTCAACCTGTCGGCCGTCGCCTACGCGGACGCGATCGGCAAGCCCTTCACGGCTCCGGCCCCCGTGGACGGCGTGCGCTGGCTCGACTTCTCGCGGGAGGCCCGTGACAGCCTGCGTGAGCTGCTGCGCGGCGAGCTGCAGGTGGGCACCTGGCTGCGCTCCTTCCACGACATCAAGACTGACGCCGTCTACGCGCTCGACGACCCGGCCCCCGCGCTGCGCGAGCTGGCCAGCGGCACGCGCAAGCAAGTGCGGCGCGAGCTCGACCGGCTCGCGCGCCGCAGGCAGCGGTGACGGCGCCCGCGCGGCGGCGCCAGGTGAGCCCGGCCGGCT
>JBAZPK010000033.1:0-16687 GCA_041648235.1 Thermoleophilia bacterium | reverse complement strand
GAAGTCCTCGCGCAGCAGCGGCTCGCCGCCCGTGAGCAGGCACCAGACGGCGCCCATGCCGGCGGCCTCCCCGGCGATGCCGAGGATCTCGGCGGCGCTCAACTCCGCCGCTTTGGCGGCGCGGTCGCCGGCCGGCAGGTTGATGTAGCAGTGCCGGCAGTCGTTGTTGCAGCGCGCCGTGACCTCGAGGTCGAAGCCCAGCGGCGCGCGCTTGGCGCGCAGCTTGCCCCAGAGGCCGAACTCCTGGATCTCGATCCGCTGCTCTGACACCGCACGGCTCCTTCGCCACGACCGAGAAACCTGGGCGCGATTGTCCGCTTTGCCGGCGAGGCCGTCAATTCAGGGTCGTCACCGCCCTCCCACGGGGATCGCGAACCGTTCTGGCCGGCGGGCGCCTTTCGCCGCCCGGGCCGCCCGGCTACTCTCAGGGCGTGAGCGCCTCGGCCGGCGCCTCGGCCGGCTCCCCGCCTGCCCAAGACCCTGGAAGGCTGTACACATGCATGGTATTCTGTACGGCATGGACGAAACGAAGATGACGGTCCGTGTCTCAAAGCAGACGCTCGAGGACGCCAAGAGCTACGCACGCGAACACGGGACCACGCTGACCCGCCTCGTGGTGACGCATCTCGAGCACCTCCGCAGGGAGGCCGATCTGCTGCGCGACGCACCCGTCACACGGCGGCTGGCCGGCGTGCTCCCACCGGAAGCCTCGCGGCAGGAGCACCAGGACTACCTCGAGCGAAAGTATGGCTAGGCGGATCCGCGCCCTGCTCGACGCCAATGTGATCCTCGACGTGCTCCAGCGGCGCGAGCCCTTCTTCGACGACGCCGCCGGAGTGGTTGCGGCGGCCGAGCGTAGCGAGATCCAGGGCCTCGTGGCCGCCCACACCGTGACCACCCTGTTCTTCCTGATGGCCAAGCATTGCTCGCCTGACACGGCCCGCGTCCAAATCGGCGAGCTCCTGCGGATTCTCCAGGTGGCCGGCATCGACCAGGCGGTGATCGAGCACGCGCTGGCTCTTCCCTACCCGGACTTCGAGGACTGCGTGCAGATGGCCGCCGCCGAGCAGGCCCATGCCGACTTCCTGGTGACACGCGACCGCGGTCTCTATGCCCTGGGCCCACTCCCGGCGCTGACGCCGGCTGAGCTCACCGCGCTCCTCGGCAGCGCCTGACGGCCGGGCGTTCTCCGCGGAGCACCCACGCTGAGTACTCCGGGATCGGCCCACTGGCGCGTGGCGCGCCGGGGTCAAGGGGACGTGTACGGCTCCCAGACGTAGGGGCGCTCGTACTTGCCGATGCAGCACTCGAGATCGGCGACGGCCTTGATCACGCGCGCCGGGTTGCCCGCGACGACCATCCCGGCCGGGACGTCGTGGACCACGACCGACCCGGCGCCGACGAGTGAGTCCTCACCGATCTCCACCCCCGGCAGAAGGGTGCTGTTGGCGCCGATGCGCGCCCGCCGGCGCACGGTAGGGCCACCCGCGCACTCACGGTAGCTCGGGCAGTACATCGGGTGCGGGTCGTCGGTGAAGACGACATTGGGGCCGACGAAGACGTCGTCCTCGATGGTGACCAGCTCGAGGAAGCAGCCGGTGTGGATGCGGACCCGATCGCCGATGCGGTTGCCGAACTCGAGCACGGCGTTGGTGCCGATGCTCACGCCGTCGCCGATCAGGTTGTCCTCGCGGATGGAGACCCCTTGGCCAGTCTGCAGGTCGTCACCGAAGACGCTCCCGGCGTAGATGGTGGTGAAGGGCCGGATGGTGCAGCGGGCGCCGATGCGCAGCTCGAGCTCGCCCTCGGCGCGCCCGCGGGGTGGTTTGCCGAGGACGATCGGAGCCTGCAGGTCGGCGCCGGGCCCCAGGGTGACGCCCGGCGCGATGCGGATGCCGGCCGCGGCGCCGGAAGCGGCCTCCGCGGCCGGGCTCGCGCCGGAAGCGGCCTCCGCGGCCGGCCTCGAGCCGGAAGCGGCCTCCGCGGCCGGCCTCGCGCCCGAGCCGGCCGCCTCCGGCTCAGGCACCGGGCACGTCCGTGAGGTCGATGGGCTGCCGGCCGCCGTGGTTGCGCAGCGACCGCTCGGCGGCCTCCAGCGACGCCACCACGCGCAGGCCGGCGATGCCGTCGGTGATCGGCCGCCTCCCGGTGGTCACGCACTCGATGAAGTGGCTCGCCTCCGCGAAGAGCGGCTCAACGTTGTCGAGCTTGGGCGCCACGATGTCGCCGGTGCGGTACGAGAGGTGGAACTCGCCGAAGGTCTCCGGGTCCTTGTAGTCCACGCCGTGGTCGAACACCTTGACCTTCTCCACGCTCTCGGTGTCGTCGTAGAGCGCCATGCGCTGGCTGCCGACGATCACCGTGCGGCGCAGCTTGACCGGCGAGAGCCAGGCGATGTCGATGTTGGCGATCACCCCGGACGGGAAGCGCAGATTGACGAAGGCGACGTCGGGGATGTCGGGGACGACGCAGCCCCGGCCCGTGACGTAGACGCTCGAGGCGGCCTCGCCGAGCCAGTAGTAGAGGATCGAGAGGTCGTGGGTGGCGAGGTCCCACACCACGCTCACGTCCCGCTGGTGCAGGCCCAGGTTGACGCGCGACGAGGTGATGAAGTGGATGTCGCCGAGATGGCCGTGCTGGATCAGATCGCCGAGCTTGCGCACCGGCGGGCTGAAGACGAAGGTGTGGCCGACCATGAGCGTGAGCCCGGTGCGGTGGGCGAGCTCGACGAGTGCCTGGGCGTCGGCGGCGTCGCTGGTCATCGGCTTCTCGACGAAGACGTGCTTGCCGGCCTCGAACGCCGCCTTGGCGAGCTCGAAGTGGGTCGAGATCGGGGTCGCGATCACGACCGCGTCGACGGCGCCGTCTTGCAGCACCTCGTCGTACCTTTCGGTCGTCGCCTGCGCCGGGTAGCGGCGCCGGGCCTTTTCGAGCGCCTCGGGGTTTGGGTCGCAGACCCACTTCACCGAGGCGCCGGGCACCTCGAGGTAGTTGCGTAACAGGTTCGGGCCCCAGTAGCCGTGCCCGATGATCGCTACCGTCGTCATTGTGGCCCCCCACGAGTCGTGGTCATGCGGCTCCGTGCCCCAGGAGGGCCGCCGGCACCGTGTTCAGGCACAAGGAGGCGTCCACCAGGAAGTAGCGGGCGGAGTCGTACAGGATGTCCTGGAAGACCATGTCGTCGAAGGAGACCCGGCTCCGCCCGTCGACCTGCCACACACCGGTGATGCCGGGCTTCACCTCCAGTCGACGCCGATGCCAGGTCTGGTAGGCGGCCACCTCGTAAGGCAGCGGGGGCCGTGGCCCCACGAGGCTCATGTCGCCGATGAGGACGTTCCAGAGCTGTGGCAGCTCGTCGAGCGAGTAGCGGCGGAGGCGGCGCCCGACGCCGGTGACGCGCGGGTCGTCAACGAGCTTGAAGACGTCTTCCTGCTCGCCCTCGACCGACTGCGTCCGCGCCTCGGCCTCGCCGTTGATGAGCGCGTGCATGTACTCACAGTGAAGCTTCTGGTCGGCCCCGGCCCGCATCGTGCGGAACTTGTAGAACTTGAAGGGCCGGCCGCCGAGGCCGATGCGCTCCTGCGCGTGGAGCACCGGCCCGCGCGAGCTGAGCTTGACCGCGACGGCGATGGCGAACATGAACGGCGCCAGCGCGACCAGCGTGAACAGCGAGACGACGACGTCGAAGGCGCGCTTGAGGGGCGCCCGGCCGCGCTGCCCGGGCACGCGCCGGGTGCGCACCACCGGCGCCTCGAAGAGGTCGATGAGCAGGCGCCGGCCGGCGAGCGGGCGCAGCCGGTTGGACACGACGTACACCGTGGCCCCGTAGCGCTGCCCCGTGGCGATGAGCTCCAGGGTCTGGCTCAGGGTGAGGCTGCCGGCATCGACGAACAGCGAGCCGTACGCCGCCCCACCCGGCCCCGAGGCGCCGCGCAGGAGCTCGGCCACTTGGGCCACCACGCGCTGCTCCCGGCCGCCGTCGACGAGCGTCACGTGGTTGAAGCCTTTGAGCATCGTGAGGCGCTCGCGGAGCGGCTCGGTGCGGTACGGCCAGCCGACGACCAGCGTGCCGCCCATGTCGGCGCGGAACTTGGGGGCCAGCACCCGCGAGAGGAGGATGGTGCGCACCAGGCCGGCGAACAGGAAGAAGAGGGCGAAGGACGGCACCACGATGAGGCGCGACTCGAAGGCGATCGGCAGATGGAGGAGGTAGACGATCGCGGCGCTGATGGCCGCCGACCACAGCACCGCCTTGGCGAGCGTCAGCACGTGCAGGGCGCGGTGCGCCATGATCTCGCGCTCGTAGAGCCCCAGGGCGTAGAACACGACGAAGGTGATGGTCAGGGGCACCAGCATCGACCAGCTCGGCGAGACAGCCGTCTTCTCGCCGGCACCGACGCCGATGTCGTCGTGGAGCGAGAGGGCCAGGCCGTAGGCGATCAGGCCGAAGCAGAAGTCCGAGAAGAGGAACCAGCGGGCCGGCTGCAGGCGGCGGCCGGCGGCGGGAGCCGCCGCGGCGACGGGCACGAGCCGGGGCTCGACCAGGACGGCGGCCTCGACTTCTTCCGTCCCCGGTGCCCGCATCGCCATCGTCTACCCTCCCCCTTCTGTGTCCGTCAGGCGGCGCCCGCTCAGGCGAGCGCCTGCCCCAATGCCGCGACGACGTGAGCCCTCTGGGCCGCGTCGATCTCGGGAAACATGGGCAGCGACAAGATGCGCGCCGCCCGCCGCTCAGCTACCGGAAGGTCGCCTGTGCCGTAGCCAAGCCCGGCGTAGGCCGGCTGGAGATGCAGCGGCACCGGGTAATGGATGCCAGATTCGACGCCCCGCTCTCCCAGCCGCTGCCGCACCCCGTCCCTATCCTCAAGCATCACGACGTACAAGTGATGAACGGCCCCGACGGCCCCGCTCACCTGCGTGACCGTCACGCCGTCATTTCCCGCGAAGGCCGAATCGTAGTCCCGTGCCGCCGCGCGCCGCGCCGCGTTCCAGCTTGCCAGGCGGCGGAGCTTGACGAGCAGCAGCGCCGCCTGCAGGTTGTGCAGCCGGTCGCAGTACCCGACCACGCGGTGCGTGTACTTGTCCTCCTGCCCGTGGTTGCGGTACAGGCGCACGAGGTCGGCGGCGCCGGCGTCGTTGGTGGTGACCGCGCCGCCGTCGCCCAGCGCCCCGAGGTTCTTGCCGGGGTAGAAGCTGAAGGCGGCCGCGGTGCCCAGCGAGCCCACGGGGCGGCCCTTGTAGGTGGCGCCGTGCGCCTGGCAGGCGTCTTCGACGACGGCCAGGCCGCGCTCCGTGGCCACCCGCAGGACGGCGTCCATGTCGGCCGGCTGCCCGTACAGATGCACCGGGATCACGGCCGCGGTGCGCGGCGTCACGGCCGGCCCGATGGCCGCCGGGTCGATGAGGCCGTCGCCCTCGCGGCAATCGACGAAGACGGGCGTGGCACCGACGTGGCTCACGGCCTCGGCGGTGGCGATGAAGGTGTTGGCCGGGACGATGACTTCGTCCCCCGGCCGCACCCCGGCGGCCAGCAGCGCGAGCTTGACGGCGTCGGTGCCGGAGCTCACCCCCACGGCGTGAGCGCAGCCGCAGAGCGCCGCGAACTCCTCTTCGAACCGGCTGAGCTCCGGGCCCATCGTATAGGCGGCCCTGTCGATGACCGAGGCGATGACGGCGTCGAACTCAGCCCGAAGCTCGGTGGCCTGACGTTTGAGGTCGACGAACGGCACGCGCATGGCAGCCAGTCCGTCGCCCCGGCTCTCGGTCGTGGCGCCCGCAATGGCCACTGTGCCCCTCCGGTTTGGCTGGTTCTCGAAGCTTATCGTACCCATCGGCGCGGGTGCTCTAAAAGGGGTACATCCACCCAGGAGTTGCCACTTTGGACGACGTTGACGCTCTAATGCCCCGCCGCCGGCCCCGCGGGCAGCCTGAGGGGCGGCCTGGGGTGGCGGCAGAGGCCGCCGGGCCACAAGCGTAGTCTGGCGTGTATACGAGGGTAGGAACGGCCGCCGCGGGCTGGGCGCTTACTCGCCGGACGGCGTTCCGGCGGCCGCGGAACCGACGACTACGCGGTGATCCGCGTTCCGGCGGCCGCGCGGTAGGCGGCCTCGTAGGCGCGCGCGATCTCGCCCCACCCGTACCGCGCGCTCACCCACTCGCGGGCCGCGTCCGCCGCGCGGCGGCGCGCCTCGGGAGCCGTTGTGAGCAGCTCCGTGAGGGCGGCGGCCAGGGCGCCCGCGTCCCCGGCCCGGAACACCGGGAAGCCCTGCGGCAGGATCGACGTGTTCTCGGGGATGTCGCTGGCCAGGGTCGGCGCCCCCTGGCAGAGCGCCTCGAGCAGCATCATCGACATCGCCTCGACCTCGGAGGGGAAGACGAAGAGGCGCGCGCCGCGCAGCAGCCCGAGCACCACGGGCTTGGCGTCGAGGCGCGGCACGAAGCTCACCGGGAGGCCGCCGGCCAGGGCCCGGAGGCGCTCCTCGTACCCCGGCGCGTGATCGAGGTCGCCGACCACCAGCAGCGGCGGCGGCTCCGGGAGCCGGGCGAGCGCCTCGAGGAGCGTGTGGCAGCCCTTGGTCGGGTCCACGCGCGCCGCCGCGAACAGGAGGTACTCGCCGCGGGCGAGGCCGAGCCCCGCGAGCAGCCGCTCGGCGCCCTCCTCGTCCACCTCCTCGCCGGGGTCGACGCCGTTGGGGATGGCCGCGACCTCGCGGCCGTACCGGCGGCTCAGCGCCTCGGCCTGCACCGCCGAGACGGCCGTGGCCCGGCTCGCGAGGCGCACCGAGAGGCCGTCCACGGCCCGGATCAGCGCCTTGGCCGGGCCGCTCCACTTCTCGCGCAGGTAGGCCGGCCCGTGGTTGGTGGTCACCACCGGGTAGCGCAGGCGCAGGAACGGCAGGATGAAGCCGTTCTCGGCCCCGTGCAGATGGACGACGTCGTAGCCGCCGGCGACGAGCGCGTGGGCCGCGCCGGCGAGCTGCAGCAGCACGGGGCCAAGGTACTTGTGCGCCGCGGCCGGCAGCGCCACGACGCGCACGCCGGCGACGACGCCGGAAGAGCAGACCAGGCGGCTGCCATACACCGTGACACGGTGGCCCGCAGCCGCCTGACGCCGCGCCACGGCCTCCACGACGCGCTCGGTGCCGCCCCGGGACGGGATCCCCTTGGAGCCCAGGTGGGCGATGCGCACCCTCAATCCCCCAGGTCGACGGGCCGCCCCAAGGCCACCCTGACCTTGTTGCGCGCCACCCACCACACCACGCCGGGCAGGTTGTGCTTCATGGCCGGCACGGCCGTGCCCGTCATCCAGCAGCGGCGCTCGCAGGCCTTCACCTCGGCCCGCACCCGCTCGGCCTTGGGGCCGCGCCAGAGCTCGTCGAACCCCATCTCGTGCAGGTTGCCCATGCTCAGGTCGCGGCCGTTGCACGGGTAGACCTCGCCCCACGGGTCGAGAAAGAAGATGTCGCTCCCGCCCGTGCATTCGAGGCGGCGCGGGGCGCCGGCGACGAAGTCCACGAGGCCGCGGTTGAGGTAGGCGCGGAACCACTGCTTGGGCCGGCGCGAGCGCAGGAAGGCCTCCATGAGGCCGCGGATCGCCGCCTGCACCTTCTCCACGTCCCTGATCTCGTTGTCGTCGGTGTGGAAGTAGTAGCTGTTGTGCGGCACCGCCTGGGCGAACTCGGCGTCGAGATCGTCGACCATGCGGTAGAGGTCCAGGAGGTCGGCGGCGTTGTCGTCCTGGATCGTGACCGCGAAGCCGAGGTCCTTGACCCCGGCGTCTCGCAGCCCGTGGAAGCTGCGCAGGGCGCGGTGGAAGCCGTCCTTGAGGCCGCGCACCGCGTTGTTGGTCTCTTCCAGGCCCTCGAGACTGATGCGCACCGTGAGCTCGGGGTGGCGGCGGCCGATCTCCACGAGGCGGTCGGTAAAGTAGCCGTTGGTGGAGATCTCGAGGCGGTGGGCCTTGGGCGCGAGGATGTCGACGATCTCGCCGAGGTCCTTGCGGAGCAGCGGCTCCCCGCCGGTGAGGTTCACCCGCCCCATGCCGTCGGGAAGCTTGCGCAGCAGGTCGGGCGTGAACTCCTCGGCGACCCGGGTCGGGAACTGCCACGTCTTGCACATGCGGCAGCGGGCGTTGCAGCGGTAGGTGACGATGATGGCCGCGTCCATGTGGCGCGCAAACCTCCCAGACTGCCCGGCAGGCTCAGCCGGCCCCGGCAGGCCGAGTGTACACCACGTCTTCGAGGAGGCTCAGGAGCGCCTTGACGTGGGTCTCCGGGCTGTAGCGCGTGGTGGCCAGCAGGTGCGCTGCCCGGCCCATCTCGGGGAGGTGCGGCGAGTCGAGCGCCACCCTCAGGGCCGCCGCCAGCGACACCGGGTCGCCGGGCGCGAAGAGCACTCCGGCCTGGGTGTCGCAGACCATCTCGCACATGGAGCCGAGCTCGGCGGTGACCACGGGCGTGCCGCAGGCCAGGCTCTCGAGCAGCGAGTTGGGCGTGTTCTCGTACCACAGCGAGGGCACCACCGAGAGCTGCGAGCTCTGGAGCAGCTCGACGACGCCGGCCTCGTCGAGCTGGCCGGCGAGCGTGACGCCGGGGATCGGCCGCTCCCGGAGGCGCTGCTCGAGGGAGCGGCCGCAGGGCGTCTCGAGGTCGCCGGCGAGCACCAGCTCGACGCCCCGCAGGCCCTCGCGCTGCAGCAGCTCCCAGGCGTCGAACAGCGTCACCAGCCCCTTGATCCGCTCGATGCGGCCCACGAAGCACACGCGCCGCGCCCGCTCGCCGAAGGGGCGCGGCACGCGGGCCCGCACGAGGGTCGGCAGGTGGTGCAGCTTGCCCGCCGGCAGGCCGCCCGCGACCATCTTCTCGACCATCACCCGGCTCGGCGCCACGAAGGCGTCGACGAGCTCGAAGTAGCCCTTGCGCCGGGCCCACTCCATGGCCGCCGCGTTGACGGCCGAGGCGCCCAGCGAGCCCTGCACACAGCGGAAGGGCACGCTCGGCCAGGGGCTGCGGCCCACGCAGAGCTCGCAGATGCGGTCGGCGCGCACCAGGTGCGCCTGCGGGCACACCATGGCGAAGTCGCTGAAACGCACCACCGTCGGCACGCCGGCCTCGTGCAGCGCCGTGAGCACGGCCGGCGAGAGCTTGCGCATGTAGTGCAGCACGTAGGCCACGTCGGGCCGCGCGTCGCGCAGCAGGCGCGCCAGCGACGCGTGGACCTCGGGCGAGTAGAAGGCCCGCTCCAGGGCGCGGCGCACGCTGCTCACGGTCCACGAGTGCTGACGAAAGCGGACCTCGTCCTCGCCGGCGATCGGCGGCACGAAGTAGTCCGCCCACGGCGTCGGCTCGTTGCGGCTGTAGCGGACCGAGAAGGGGATCACCTCGTGCCCGCGCGCCTCGAGCAGCTCCTTGACGCCGAACAGGTAGCGCTCGGGCCCGCTGGAGACGAAGTAACGGTAGTTGATGAGGCAGATCTTCACGCCAGCGCCTCCCAGTAGACTCGCTCCAGGCTGCGGACCATGCGCGCGACGGTGAAGCGCTCGCGGAGGCGGGCCCGGCCGGCGTTGCCGAGGCGCCGGGCCAGCTCGCGATCCGCGCCCAGGGCGCGCAGGCGGCCGGCGAGAGCAACGGCGTCGCCGGCCGCGACGAGGAAGCCGGTCAGGCCGTCGAGCACCAGCTCCGGGTTGCCGCCGCCAGAGCCGGCGACCACCGGCAGGCCGCAGGCCATGTATTCCATGATGGCGTTGGAGCAACCCTCGCGGTGCTGGTCCTCACGCGACATGAGCACGCCGATGTCGGCCCCACGGACCAGCGGGAGGACCTCGAGCCCCGGGGCGGCGAAGGCAACGACGTCGCGCGCGACGAGGTCCCCCGCCTCGGCCACCAGGCGGGCCCGCTCGGGCCCCTCGCCGAGCAGCAGGAAGCGCCAGCCCCCGGGCTGCTCGGCGGCGAGCACCCGCGCCGCCGCGATGAGCGTGGAGAAATCCTTATGGGCGACCAGGCGGCCGGTCATCACGACCGTGAGGCGGGCCGCGGGCGCGCCGGCCTCAGGCGCGTCGCAGAGCGCCCAGCGGGCCGGGTCGAAGGCGTTGTACACCACCCGGCCTTTGGCCGCCCCCACCCCCCAGGCCCTCAGCCCGGCCTGGCTGTTGGCGACGATCAGCGTCGCCCCGGCCATGCCGGCGCGCAGCGGCAGCGAGCGCCGGCGCCGGGCGATGCCGTTGCGGATCGTGCCGTCGACGATCGGGATGCCCAAAGCCGCGCACACGGGCGCAGCGGCCAGCGACGACATCCAGTCCCAGGAGTGGACCACGTCAGGCCGCCACCCACGCAGCAGGCGCCAGAGGTCGGCCGCCGGCCGGGCGTCCAGGCGGCCGGCGCGGGCGCTGACGTCGACCCGCTGCCCGCGCTCCCTGATGACCTCCGCAAAGGGGCCGCCGCCCATCGTCCAGACGCGGCGCTCCCAGGCCTGGGGCAGGTGCTCCATGATGAGTGCCAGCTGGCGTTCGGCGCCCCCCGCGGGCAGCGCCTCCTTCAGGAGCAGGACCTTCACGGCCGCCTCACAGGGCACCCGCCGGCAGGCGGTCGAAGGCGGCCAGCTCGCGGCCGGCGGCGGAGAGCGTGCAGAAGGCGTGCCCACGCCGCCGCGCGGCGCCGAACAGGCCCTCCAGCAGGCTCAGGAGCTCGTCGACCGACGCCGGCGTCGGGCGGTACGGGCTCGCCCCAGGCATGAGCTCGCTGGAGTGGACCATGAACACCGCGTACGGCAGGTGGCACCGCTCGGCCTCGTCGAGGAGCGCCAGGAGGTCGCCGGCGCCGTACTCGGGCCGGGGCCGGAACCAGAGGGGCTGAGGCCGCCGCCAGGCGTGCAGCCCGCGGCGCGCGAGGCGCAGCGGCCGCGCCTCCCAGTGCTCGCGCAGGGCGCGGCAGCGGCGCGTCGCCGCGTAGGTCGGGAGGATCGTCACCGGCAGCTCGACGAGGCCGCGGCCGCCGGCGGCTCCGCCAGAGCCCGTGCCGGCTCCCGGCGCGCCCGTGCCCACTACCCGGAACGGGTAGGCGGTATGGCGGCGGAAGTCCGGCCCTCCCCCCCACCCCGGCCGGCCCGGGTTGCCGGCCCACGACACGGACGGCGTCACCGACGAGTCGACGATGTAGCCGAGCCCGGCCAGCAGGCGCGCGCCCGCCGCGTCGAGGCCGAAGCGCCCGGCGCGAAAGGAGGTCGGCGGCGCGCCGAACGCCGCCTCGATCTGTGCCGTGAGGGTGCGGAGCTTGGCCGCGAGGAGCTCCTCGCCGAGGTGGCAGGGGTACGTGTGCGCCGCGTCGTTCCAGGCGAGCCCGGGCTCGACGCCGAAGGGCGGCGTCGTCCACGGGTGGAGGTGGGCGCCGGCCTCGGCCGCTCCGCGGCCGGCCAGCGGCGCCAGAAACGCGACGGCGCGCTCGTCGGCGACGATCTCGCTCGTGAGCAGGTAGGTCGGCGGTGCCTCGTGGCGCTCGCAGAGCGCCTGGAAGGGCGCCCACCAGGCGACGTTCCTGGTCGTCAGGGGCGCGCCGTGGCGCCACTGGTCGTCCGCCTCGGTGTCGACTGTGACGACGACCTTCACGGCTAGGCCTTGTCGCCGGCGACCTCGGCGGCCACGCCCTCGAACGTGCGCTCGATGCCCGCGGCGAAATCGACCTTGGGCTCGTAGGCCAGGATCCGCCGCGCCAGGCTGATGTCGGCGAAGGAATGCTTGACGTCGCCCGGGCGCGGGGGCGCGAACTCCGGCTCGAGCCTGCGCCCCGAGACGCGCGCCACGGCGGAGATCAGGTCGAGCACCGTCTTCGGGTCGCCGCAGCCGATGTTGCAGATGCCCCCGGCGGCGCCCGCGGCCGTCGTCGCGCTCAGGGTGGCGTCGACCACATTCGCGACGTAGGTGAAATCCCGGGACTGCAGGCCGTCGCCGAAGACGAGCGGCCGGCCGCCCTCCAGAGCGATCCGCATGAAGCGCGGCACCACGCCGCTGTACTGCGACGTCGGGTCCTGGCGGGGACCGAAGACGTTGAAGTAGCGCAAGGCCACCGTCTCGAGCCCGTACACGCTGTGAAAGGCGTGCGCATATTGCTCGGCGGCGAGCTTCGAGACGGCGTACGGCGAGATCGGCTCCGGGACGAGGCCCTCGTGTTTGGGCATCGTCGCGTTGGCCCCGTAGATCGACGAGGACGAGGCGAGCACCACGCGCCGCACCCCGGCATCGCGGGCCGCGAGCAACACGTTGAGGGTGCCGGTGATGTTGGTCTCGCTGGTGGTCAACGGGTCCTGCACCGAGCGCGGCACCGACGGCAGCGCCGCGAGGTGGACCACGTAGGCGGCGCCTTTGACCGCGTTGTGGGCGCGCTCGTAGCTGCGTACGTCGCCCTCGAACACCTCCACGCCGCCGCCGACCGCGTCGAGGTTGCCGCGGCGCCCGGTCGAGAAGTTGTCCAGGATGCGCACGGTGTGGCCGCGGCGCAGCAGCTCCGCGACGATGTGCGAGCCGATGAAGCCCGCCCCACCGGTCACCAGGTACACCTCACTCATGTGGTTCCTCCTCCAGCAGGAAGGCGGCCCGGGAACAGGCGGCCAGGATCTCGTCGAGGCTCGAGTCGGCGTCCGCGTCGAGGCCGAGGGCCGCGAACCGCGCCAGCACGCTCCGCGTGCCGGCGCCCATCGCGGCCGCCTGGCCCTGCGAGACGAGCCAGCCGACGAGCTCGTCCATCTCCTCCACGCGGCGCGCGGCATGGCGCGGGTAGCTCGGGAGCAGGCGTTCGACCGTCTCGACCGTGCCCGGGTAGAACTCCCGCAGGACGCGCAGAAGCTCTGCGCCCTGCCCCAGGCGGTCACCGGCCGCCATGGCCTCGAGAAACAGCGCCACGAGGCCCTTGTTGAAGCCGGCGAAGGCGAGCTTGAAGGCCGAGGCCGTGCCCACCTCGGGGCCGAGGACGGCGCAGGCGAGGGCGCCGCCCAGCAGGGTCGCGAGACCCTGCGCCGCGGCGCCGCTCAGGTACAGGGTGGTCCGCCGGCCGAGAGCCTTGGCGCTGCCCACGAAGGCGCCGTCGACGCACGCGCAGCCGGTGCCCTCGACGGCGGCGCACACCTCGGCCACCGTGGCCGGCGAGACCGAGTTGGCGTCCAGATAGACGGGCCGCCGGCCCGTGCCCGCCACCGCCGCGGCGAAGGCTGCGGCCGTCTCCGTCGCCGCCGCCTGCGGCACCAGCGAGACGACGAGGTCGGCCGCAGCGACGGCCTCCTCGAGGCTGGCCACTGCCCGTATGCCCGCCGCCTCGGCGGCGGCCAGAGTCCGCGGGCCGCGACCCTCGAGGCGGGTGAGCACCACCCAGCCGTGGTCCACCAGCGCCTTGCCGACCGCGCTCCCCATCTCGCCCGGGTAGAGCACGGCGGCCGTGCGGGCCATCACGGGAGGGCCCATGACGTCACGCTCCCTCGCCCGTCCAGC
The DNA here is from genome assembly GCA_041648235.1 of Thermoleophilia bacterium. Lineage (GTDB taxonomy): Bacteria > Actinomycetota > Thermoleophilia > UBA2241 > UBA2241 > CAIXSE01. Next base: position 3,216 of record JBAZPK010000033.1, on the reverse strand, counting down.
GCCCGGCGATGCGCCGCGCGTTCAGCACCGCCAGGGTCCGCGACTTGAGCTTGAGCCGTACCCACGAGGGCTTCGGGTCGGCGAGCGAGAAGTACGGCAGCACGGCCGGGTGGGCGATGCCGCGCAGCCACTCGCCGAACCTCAGGCGCCCCTGGCGCCGCAGCTCGAGGAAGGCGAGGAAGTCGTCCAGCGGGTACCAGAGGTGCAACCCCGTACGGTACGGCCGCTCGCTCAGCGAAGGCTGCGGCAGGCCGGCCACGCGGTTGTAGACGAAACGCGCGAGGTCGTAGCCGCTGGCCGCCACCAGGCCGTTGGCGGCCGTGAAGCGCGCGTTGACCTCGATCACCTTGAGCCGGCCGTCGCGGGTGTCCCGCTTGAACTCGACGTTGGCGACCCCCCGCAGCCCCACGTGCCGGAAGAGCCGCAGGCCGAGGTCGCGGACCTCCGGAGCCCAGTCGGTGACGTGGTGGCAGGCGAAGCCCTCGTGCTCCGGGAACCGGCGGATCACGCGCTTGGTGAAGTGGAATTGCGGCGCGCCCGCCTCGTCGAGGTAGGTGTAGTAGCTGCAGAGGAGGTCGTCGGGGCCGGGGATCATCTCCAGCAGCACCACCTCGACGCCGCCCTCCTGCGTGCGCCTGAAGGCCGCAAGCAGCTCGTCAAGGCCGGCGGCCATCAGGTACTTGCCCTCGTGGATCCGCTTGAACTCGTGCGAGTGGAGCGGCTTGATCATCAGGGGGTACGCGTACTCGTCCGCGTGGGCACGCACCTCGGCCTCGCTGGTGGCCGGCCAGAAGCGCGGCGTGGGCACCCCCGCCGCGGCCGCCAGGCGGTAGGTGGCGAGCTTGTCGAGCATCGCCCGCTGGGCCTCCACGTCGCAGACGTCGAGCAGGTACCTGGCGGCCAGCTCCTCGCGATGCTCGAGCAGCAGCTCCAGGCCGTCGTCGTTGCAGGCCAGCAGGACGGCGCCACGCAGCGCCTCCGACTCTGGCCCCAGCAGGTAGCTCAGCCACGCCTCCTGCAGCGGCAGCGACGGGTCGGTCGGGAGGCGGCGCGCGTACCTCGAATACGAGGGCACCGCCCCGGGGCGGCAGAGCAGGTGCACCTCCACTCCGGCGCCCGCGAGGCTCCGGATGACCGAGATCGCCGTGACCACGTTGGCGCCGACGAGGATGGCCGGAGGCAGGCTCACGAGGCCGACTCGACGAGATGCCGCAGGATCAGCGTAGCGACGGGCACTCGCCCCTCGCGCTTGTAGTAGTGGTAGTAGTAGCCCGGCGAGGCGTTGACCTCGATGACGACGCCGCCGGCGTCGGCGAGGGGCCGGGACGGATCGGGCGTGATGATGTCGACGCCGGCGAGGCGGGTGCCGACGGCCGCGGCCGCCCGGGCGCCCGCCTCGACGAGCGCTGGGCAGAGCACGTCGGCGGCCGAGACGTTGTCCTCGCGGCGGTTGTCGTTGACGACGTGCTTGAGGAGCGCCACCTCGCCGGCGGCAGGCACGGACTTGAGCGTACGCCCCGCCTGCCGCAAGGTGTGCTTGAGCTCCCCGTCGAGCTTGATCAGCGACTGGCAGGCCTCGATGCCGCCGGCCAGCCGGCGGCGGTTCTCGGCCGCGATGAGCTGCTCGAGCGTCGCCACGCCGTCGCCCACCACGGTCGGCGGGTCGCGGCGCACGGCGTCGAGGAGCTCGCCGTCGAGGTACAGGAGCCGGTAGATGCCGCCGGCGACCATCTCTTCGATGAGGAGCTCGGGGCCGAAGGCGCCGCCGTAAGCCATCGCCCGCGCGAGGTCGCTGCGCGTGGTGACGGCGGTGGTGACGCCGATGGCGCCGGAGGCCCGGGCCGGCTTGACGACGCAGGGCCGGCCCAGCGAGCGCCCGAAGCGCCAGGCGCGGCGCAGGTCGTCCGCCGGGCAGGCGAGATGGCGCGGCACCGGCAGGCCGCGAGCGGCGAGCAGGCGGTACGACAGAGGCTTGTCGTCGGCGACCGCGGCCGTGAGCTGGTCGTCCAGCGACGTGAGGTTGGTGCGGGTGCGCAGCACGACGGCGCCGCAGCGGACCTCGAGCAGGGCCCGGTCGAGCACCGTCACTGACCCGCCAAGTTCCCGCGCGGCCTCGTCCCACACCTCACGGTAGAAGCCCGTCCGGCTGGCGACGACCTGCTGCTTGGTCGCCGTCCGCTGATAGAGGCGGCGGCGGACCTTGTAGTACAGCGACGCCGTGCTCAGCACCTGCCGCATGATCGAGTGGGGCGTCAGGGCGGCCCTCCTACGGCGTGATGACGCAGCCGCGCGCGGCGAGCGCGTCATCGACCCACTGGTTCGAGAAGTCGCCCTTCTGGATGGCGGCGAAGTACCGCTCGTTCTTGCCCTCGAAGGCGCGCAGCCGCGCGAGCACCTCCTCCGCGTCGTCGCGCGGCACGATGACCACACCGGCCACGTCGGCCACGACGATGTCCCCAGGGTTCACGACGATGCCGCCGCACTGGATCGGGTAGTTGATCTCGCCGGGGCCGTTGTGCCACGGGCCCGTGGTCGTACCGCCGCGGGCCCACACCGGGAAGCCGAGCGGTTCGATCCTGGGGAGGTCGCGCACGTAGCCGTCGATGACGAAGGCGGCGATGCCGCGGTGCTGCGCCTTGGCGCACACGAGGTTGCCCAGGGTGGCGTTCACGCTCGTGCCGCCGGCGTCGATGACGACCACGTCACCGGGCTGCGCCACATCGAGCGAGGCGTGGGCCATGAGGTTATCGGCCGGGTGCACCTTGACCGTGCAGGCAGGGCCAACCACCTTGCTCGCCGGCCCCGTGAGGCACCGGATGGCCGGCGCCAGCGCATACAGGCGGTTGAGCTGGTCCGAGATGTCGGGCGTGTCGAAGTCGGCGAACTGCCTGAGGAAGGCGGCGTCCAGCCGCTCGAACGAGCTCCTGATGCGGAAGCCGGGGCCGGGGATGATCTCGGCCGCCTTCGGCTTGTTCACTTTCTCAGGTGCCATGGCGCGCTCCTTCGCCGCTTCTCTCCTGGCGGCCATCGTAACAGAGGCCCGGGCAGGAAGGGCCGGGCCCGGCCGCGATCCAGCCTGAGCGGCAGGCACCGAGGCCGGGCGCGGGCACCGAGGCCGGCGGCCGTCAGCCGGTGGCCAGCCGCTCGAAGAGCTCGCAGACGCGGGCCGTCGCGTGCGTCTCGCGCACGTACTCGCGCCCGCGCTCGCCCATGGCC